>CAKZMZ010000235.1 GCA_937129345.1 uncultured Thalassovita sp.
TTGTGGAAAGCTCATCAGATAGGTATTTGTTCTCCTTCTCCAAAATAGGGTCGGCCATTACCAATACAGTTGCTGAGTTAAGCCTAAAGGAATCTTTCTTATACCTAAACTGTAAGGGGGTTGGCAGGAACGGTGGTAAGTCGGTTTTATCGCCTTTGTTTAGGGTTGCGTTGGCCTCGTATATACTTTCAGCTGTTGGAGGGTAAATTTTATCATTAGCGTTTCTTAAAAACTGCTCGGGCTCGGTAAAGGGTAAAACGGTATAATTTTCAGCGGTTTCTAATATATTTCCTCCATCAAAAGCAAAGTACAGACCGCAAGGTGCATCAGACTCTTTGGTTGCCCAAAAAGGAGTGGTATAAGTAATTTGAACACTGTCTCCCGGTGCTAAGCCATTGAACTGTTCAGTGGGCGAAATTTCGAAAAAATCTCCATTGACTCTTCTTAGCTGTAGCCCTTCACCCTCAACCTCATAAAGATCTCTAGGCAGTTGGTTAAAATACAAGGCCCAATTACTGGCCGGAAGCAGGGTATCACTCTGATTAACTATTAAAAAAGTAGATTTATAGTTATCTCCATTGTTAGCAATTAATTGCCAAGAAATGGCAATATCTTGAACAGGCGGTATTTGCATATTACTTTGTTGACAGGATGCTAAAAGTATTAGTAAGGCAAATTTTAAATAAATTGCTTTTAAGATAGGATAATCCAAGTTGGGTATATCAAGATGCTTATGCATAATGGTTGACTATTGGTTAAAAAACGGGAGCCAATTTTACAGAAAAAATGTGGGGTATCAAACTTAAGCTTTAAAGTGGGCGGGAATGATATTAATTTTAAGTAAAATTAATTACATTTCGGTGCTTGCTTGTTAAATTTAGCACGAACGATACAGTATCGTATAACATCTTTTAACTAATAGGGTTAAAGACTTAACTATTTTTTAGACTTTTTAGGCTATGTCCATAACTGAACGAGACTTTCAGGATTTTATCGATGAGAATTATCTGCCGTTGGCTTTATTGATTAATGCCAATGGAGATATTTTGGGCATTAATGAAGCCGGTAAGCGCTATTTTTCAGATGACAAGGAGCACATTAAAGAGATATTTTCCAAGGTTTTTTTAGACGTATACAATCCTATTTTTGAAGAGTGTAAAGCAACGGGTAGGTCACTAAGGATACCCGTATACTTTAACTTTACAAAACCTATCAAAAAGCAATTTATGGTTACTGTTTCTCCCTACAAGGAGAGCAAGCAAGAACAACAGTTTATATTGGTATTTCAGCTGGTAGCAGGCGACATGCAATTTACCTTGACCCCCCAAAATGTAAAACCTATTGAAACCGAGGCAGGGCTAAAGGAATTTATTGATGAACTACAAGCAGCCAATGAAGAGATCAATGCATCTAATGAAGAATTGACGACCGTTAATGAAGAATTAAATTCTTATAAAAACTATCTGGAGGAGATGGTGCAAGAACGCACCGAAGAATTAGAGAAACAGCGTACACAGTTTAAAAATATCATTAATAACCTACCTGGAGCAGTTTTAAGATATCGGCTCGATACTGACGGAAAAGATAGTCTCTTATTTGTCTCAGACCAAGCATATGATTTGTGGGAAATCTCCAACGAAGATATTTTAAAGAATGTAAACCTCCATTGGGAAATAACCATTGAAGAAGATCTGCCCTTCATGAGAGAAAGTATTGCCAAGTCCGCTTCTGAAATGACTCTGTGGCATGCTCAATGGCGTATTAAAACCCAAAGTGGAAAGGTAAAATGGTTAGAAGGCTTGGCAGTGCCCGAAAAAAAAGAAGATGGCGCAGTTGAGTGGGATGCCCTTATTTTAGATATTACTGATAGAAAAAAAGCAGAATTTGCTTTGAAAAGTAAGACAGCAGTGCTAGAGCGCACTGAGTCAATAGCTAATATAGGCAGTTGGGAGTGGGAGATTGCAAAAGATGAAATAATTTGGTCTAGAGAAGTATTCAATATTTTTGGTTTTGATCCCGAGGGCCCTGTCCCTCCTTTTGCAGAACATCAAAAGATACATACCAAAGAGAGTTTTGAAAGATTGGGCGTTGCAGTTGAAAGGGCCGTTAAAAAAGGAATCCCTTACGAGGTAGAACTCGAAATTGTAACATTGAGCGGTGTTCATAAATATTGTTATGCAAGAGGATATGCCCGTAAAAATCATGCAGGTGAGATCACACATCTATATGGTTCATTTCAAGATATAACCAAAAGGCGTACGGCAGAAATTGCCCTTGAAAGACAGAAAAATATACTGGAACGTACTCAGTCTATGGCAAAAATAGGCAGTTGGGAGTGGTATCCTGATAAAGATTTAGTAGTATGGTCAGACGAGGTTTTTAAAATTTTTGAGTTAGACCCAAAACAAGATACTCCTAGTTTTTATCAAGAACAGCGTAAACTATATTCTAAAAAAAGCCTAAAAGAATTAGATGAAAGTGTAAAAAAAGCCATAAATGGAGCAGTTCCGTATGAGTTAGAGTTGGAAGTGATTACCGCATCGGGAGAACTTAAATATTGTGTTTCAAGTGGATTTCCTGTAATTGATAGTGACGGTAAGGTCACGCACCTTTTTGGCTTTTTTCAAGATGTAAGCAAAATCAAAGACACTGAGATAGCATTAAGAAAACAAAAAGACCTACTCGAAAGAACAGAAGCCGTTGCACAGATTGGCAGTTGGCAGTGGGATGTTGCTAAAGATGCAGTGGTTTGGTCTGAGGAGCTTTACAGAATCTTTGAAAGGGATCCGGCTTTGGGAGCACCGACTTATAAGGAGCATCCTAAAATCTATACAGAAGAAAGTTATCAGGCGCTAGATGAAGCTGTACAAAGAGCGGTAAAATACGGGTTACCCTTTGAAAATGAATCGGAAATTATTACTAGCAGTGGAGGAAGAAAGTATTGCATTAGTCGCGGTTTCCCCCAAAAAGATGAAGATGGAAATGTCACTCATTTATACGGTTCTTTTCAAGATGTCACACACAGAAAGATTGCCGAGATAAGGTGGATGGAAAGTCAAGAAGACTATAAAGCCATTACCGATAGTGTACCAGGTGTAGTGCTCAAATACCAACTCAGCCCTGACGGCACAGATAAGTTACTTTATTTAAGCAAGGGAGTTGAAGATTTACATGAAATACCCCAAGATGAAGCCATTAAAAATGTATCCTTGGTATGGGAACGCATCCATCCTGATGATTTGGATAGGTTCATCGCCTCAGTACAGAAATCAGCAGAAGAGCTCAGCTTTTGGAACATCGAGTACCGTTTGCTTATGCCCGATGGCAGAGTAAAATGGGCAAATGGCAGGGGTATGCCCAAAAGGCTACCCAATGGCGCAGTGGTGTGGAATACTTTGTTAATGGACATCAGCGAAAGTATAGAAACAGAACACGAGCTCAAAGCCATTAATGATCAGTTAGATCTAGCTATAGAAACGGCTCAATTAGGTATTTGGACACTAGATACAGAGACGAATAGGTTAGAATGGAATGATGTATTATTGGAAATTTACGGTATTACTCGAGAGAATTTCGAGAAGGATTTAGATGGTTGGCAAAATCAATTCCATCCTGAGGACAAAGAGTCGGCTACGCAAGAATTATCAAAAATATTTGAAGGTAAAAGGGTTTCAGGAGTACAGTTCAGAATAATAAGGCCCGATGGTGATGTAAGATTTATTTTAGCCTCAGGCGCACCACTAGTGGAGGAGAATAAACCAACTAGGTTGGTTGGTATCAATGTAGACGTTACGCAGGTTAAATTATACGAGGCTGAATTGCTCAAAGCCAAAGAAAAAGCTGAAAGAAGCGAAACTAGAGTAAGAGAAAAAAATGATGCGCTTGAAAAGGCCAATGCAGAACTAGACCGCTTTGTATACAGTGTTTCACATGATTTAAGAGCGCCCATTGCCTCGGCCGTAGGTCTTTCTAAGCTTACTTTAGATACAGAAAATCTGGATGAGATCAGGCATTTGAACAGTTTAAAAATCAAGACCCTCAATCGTTTAGATCAGTTTATTAAGGATATTCTGGATTACTCAAGAAACAGTAGGCTCGAGGTTAAAAAGGAGCCTGTCAATTTGAAAGAAATCGTTGACTTGATGTTGATTGAATACCATCAGGAAGTTCAAGAAAGAAATGTTGAAGTGAAAGTAGAGGTAGAGGGAGAAGAAGTTTTCCATACAGACAAACTTAGACTCAATATTATTTTAAATAATTTGGTTTCTAACGCTTTTAAGTTCTTGAACGAATATAAGGAAAACCCCTTTGTAGCCATCGCCATAAAAATTGATTCAGACTTTGCAGAAATTACGGTTAGCGATAATGGAATAGGAATAGAACCTGAGCGTCAGGAAAAAATCTTTGAAATGTTCTACAGGGCCAATGACCAAAAACCTGGTTCAGGCATTGGTTTGTACATATTAAAAGAGTGCCTAGACAAGTTAAAGGGTGATATTGACTTAGAGAGCCAAGTAAATAAAGGAACGACCTTTTACCTAAAAATACCGGCTTTAAAAAATTAAACCGTTCAATTCTCAACCGCCTCTGAAGGAAACAAAGGCCATTCTGCATCGGTTACATGGGCTTTTTCTGCCATAGCGGCCAATTCAGCTACTTTTTCTGCATATTCCCCTGCTATGTTGTTGCTTTCGGCAATATCTTTTGATAAGTCGTATAATTCCCAAGCCGCATCAGGATCGGTAAAAACATTGTTTCTAACAGCTTTCCATTTCCCACTCCTAATAGCTTGTGCTTTGTTGCCCTCATGAAACTCAAAGTATAAGTATTCGTGTTTGGGTTGTGTTTCTCCTAAAAGGGTGGGTAGGTAAGAAATGCCATCTGTGTCGCTGGGTGGTTCAATACCAGCAATGTCGCAAGCAGTAGCTAAAAAATCAGTAAAGTAAGAAGGATGATCGCTCTCACTTCCTGCTTGTACTTTACCTTTCCATCTGGCAATAAATGGGATGCGTATGCCGCCTTCGTACAAATCTCTTTTGCCTCCCCTTAACTGTCCGTTGCTATCAAAAAAAGCGGTAAAGCCCACTCGCTCTTGCATAGGGCCATTGTCACTTGTAAAGATGATCAAGGTATTTTCATCCAAACCCAAATCATCTATTTTCTGTACGATTTGGCCTACATAATTATCAAGCCTTTCTATCATGGCGGCATAACCAATGGTGTCAGCGGCCCAGTCTTTTTCTGCATAGCTGCCAAATTCGGGCACTTCTTGCTTTTGTCCAGCAGGCGCCTCTCCGTTGTTGTGGGGTATGGTGTAAGGCAAATACAGCAAAAAGGGATTGTCTTTTTCTCTTTCAATAAAATTGAGGGCTTCTGTAGTAAAAAGGTCGTTAGAGTATTCTTTTTTTACTGTGGAGTAACTGCCATAGCCTCTATGCCAAGCAGTAGTATCCAGGTACTTTACTTCGTTTTCAAGCATTACTTTTTCTCCGTTTTTCACTAGGTACTCGGGCCAGTAATTGTGTGCCAATACCTGATCGGTATAGCCGTAAAAATAATCCCAACCTTGGGCGTTGGCATTGCCTTCAGTTTCACTTATACCTAAGCCCCATTTACCGATCATGCCTGTGGTGTAGCCAACAGGTTTTAATATTTCGGCAACAGTTTCAATACTATCAGCTAATGGCGTATCTCCATGAGGTAGCCACAGCCTGTTTCCCCTAATGGCAGCGCGCCCAGTATGTTTGCCTGTAACCAAAACACAACGAGATGGAGCACAAACAGCAGTACCTGCATAGTGATCTGTAAAGCGCATACCTTCTTTGGCCAATTGGTCTATGTTGGGTGTAGAGAATAGTTGCTGCCCATAACTGCCCAAATCTGCATAACCTAAATCATCAGCCATAATGTAGATGATATTGGGTTTTTGTGGCGACTCGTCTTCTGCAGTTTGTTGCTCAGATTGCTGGCATGAAGTAATGGCTAAAATGGATAGAGCTATGATAAAAGGAAAAGTAATGCGCTTCATGAAAATGGATTTCTGCTTTTGAGCAAATATTCAAAAAATATCAGAATTTACTATCCTGCTTTGTGGTGTACAGTGCATAGAATGCAAAAAATTGTCGGTGAGACACTGACAATGATAAAAAAGGCAAATACCATCAGGGCAGATGATATTTTACTGCATCGAAATTTGATTTTTACAAAACCCAATAGATGGCATTTTTATAAACATCAATAAGTTTATGCCGCGATCAGCATGACGCGGTCAGCATGACGCGGTCAGCATGACGCGGTCAGCATGTGACGGTGAAAAGAGTAAAATATCGTACTCGTGCACTATGCCATCTGTGATGAGTACGGGATTAAAAGGGTATTTAAATGCCCACATTACATAAAGCCAAACGCCTATTTTAGCTTAAAAGCTACATAATAGTCTCCAGAAGTGGTGCCGCCTCTTCCTCCACCGCCGGCGGCAATTACTACATATTGCTCGCCATTAACCATGTAGGTAGCAGGGGTGGCATAGCCAGCAACGGGCAACTTGTATTGCCATAATTCCTCTCCAGTTTCTGTGTGAAAGGCCCTTATTTTTTCATCGGTGGCGGCTGCTATAAATACTAGTTTGCCTGCAGTAGTAATGCATCCCCCAAAGTTTCGATTGCCCGTCGGCGGAATGCCCATGGCAGTCAATTCTTCAATTTCTCCTAAGGGCTTTTTCCACTTTAATTTTCCAGTTGTTAAGTCTATGGCATTGAGGCTGCCCCAAGGTGGCGCCGTTAGTGGGTAGCCTTTGCTGTCTAAAAATTTTTGGTAACCTGCGGCCACGTATTTATCTGCTTGAGTTTTGTTGATTTCCTCCTCATCAACCTCAATGGCGGCATTCAAATATTTAACAATAGACATTAATTGGTCATTATCAAACTGGGCATAGGCAGGCATGGCGCCTTTGCCATTTTTTATAATGGAGGCCACTTCTTCATTAGGGTATTTGTCTCCAATTTGTAAGAGGGATGGGTAAGAAGGAGGAATCCCTTTTCTATCCAAACCGTGGCATGGAGCACAGTTGAGCTGATAGATGCTTTTGCCTTGGGCAAGTATCTGTTCGGCTTCAGGTCGGTCGTCTAGCTGCTTGGCATTGCGCTCATCTACAACAGGGCGTAGCTTATTAATGGAGGCGAGTTCATTGGCATTAATATATAATGTTTGGGTATTGGGGTCTACTGAAGCGCCTCCCCAAAGCCCACCGCCCCAAGTACCCGGCATGGCCAAAGTGCCTTGCAAACTTGGTGGGGTGTATTCGCCTTTCCATCTGTATTTGGCATATTCGTTTTTGGGGTCTGTGCCGCTACCAGTATCAAAATCCCTCAAGTCACTTTCGCTAATGGATTGTCTGGTAAAGAAGCCTGTGGTAGGGTAGGGCTGTGTTTTAGAGGCCACCTCACCAGGAATATCAGAAGCGGGTACGGGCATTTCTTCCATCTCAAAAATAGGTTGGCCTGTTTCCAGATCTAGTACTACCAAGAAGCCCATTTTAGTAGGTTGCACTACTACCTTTTTATCCAAGCCATCTTGTTTTATTTTGGTGATTACTGGCGCTGAGGGCAGATCGTAATCCCATAGATCATGATGTATAATCTGATAATGCCAAATGTACTTGCCTGTGGCTGCATCCACGGCCACTACAGAATTGCCAAATAGGTTATCGCCAATTCTGCTTTCTCCATAAAAATCATAACTGGGCGAGCCTGTGGCCAAAAAACACATGCCCGTTTCAGGGTCAATGCTTAGTCCGCCCCAAACATTGGCAGCGCCGTACCAAGCATCCTCTTTCCATTGCCAAGTATCGTAACCTTTTTCTCCTTCTTGCGGAATGGTATGGAAAATCCAGGCGAGTTGTCCAGTGATTACATTGTAAGCCCTTACATACCCCGGCGATGCATCATAGCCTTCTCCTGTGGCCGAACCCATAATGATTAGGTCTTTGTAGATGATGCCGGGAGACGTGACGACCAAACTGAGGTTTTCTTTAGGATGACCTAAATTTTCTCGCAAGTCTACTTTTCCTTCATTACCAAAATCACTGATAAGTTGCCCATTTTTTGCATTAAGGGCAATTAGATGATGCCCTGCCGTAAAAAGAATGCGTTTTTCGGTTTCGTTTTCCCAATAGGTAACGCCTCGGTTTACACCCGAAATGGTATTACCACTGCTCGGTTTAAAACTCCAAAGCTCTTTTCCGGTAGCAGCATTGAGAGCAAAAACTTCTAACTTAGGCGAAGTAGCGTACATCACCCCATCAATAATAATAGGATTGCACTGAATGGTGGTTCTTTCGCCTGCATCACCTGTTCTGTGTACCCAAGCTTCTGTGAGTTGCCCTGCATTTTCTGTATTTATTTGGCTAAGTTGGCTGTATTGGGCAGCCGCAGCGCTTCCTCGGTAAATAGGCCAGTTTTCGCTAGCAAAATATGCAGTGTTTTCCTCTTCTTGTTGGCAAGCACTTAAAAGTAAAAAGGAGAAGGTAGTCCATTGGGCCAGATAACCGAAAAGTCTGTTGGGCATGCTGTTTAGGTTTTATAAATATGTTCTCCTGCTATGTGATCAATTCCACCATACCAAAAATCATCTCCATCTTTTAGGGCAATTGGTGCTTGGTCAATATGGGAAGCTTGATCATTATCTCGGACTGAATTTAATGATAATTTATCGAAAAAAGCAGCAACTTGTTGAGCTTTGCCTTTAGCAAAATTGCTGTCGTTTACGGTCCAAGTGCCTAGGTTGACCACCAATCTATCGATTTCTAGTCGGTCGTATGGTCTCTCGGGCACATTGGCGTTGTAATCTTTTGCGATATTGATGGTGATGTCGTGCCACTTGTCGGGCGTGAGCGCTAGATTGAAATGTATGGGTTTCACTGTTCTGCTTTCTGCTTGTTTGCCACCGATGTTGAAATACATTTTACCGCAGCTGTATACTAAATTAAGTCTCTTGTAATTTTTGGCATATCCCTCTATCCAAATATAAGCTGCGTTAAAACTGTTTAGTGTGGTGTTTTTGCCATCTAGCATAGCAGTCAGCTTTAGCAGATAATGCTGATTGTTTTCTGCAGAGACTACATTGCAAATTCTATTAATGGTTTGGGGCAGCCTGTCTTGGCCAGGTATGTCAAAACCTCTTTTTTTGCTAGCCATGTAAAGTGTGGTGGCACTGCCTTGTTTTACATTGTTTCTTACTTCGCAGATGTTGGAGGGGTTTTGGTCCTCGATATAAACAAAGCGCTCGTGCCAATGGGCGAGCCCTTGCCTAAAATCGCCATTTTGTAAGCGGGTATGTGCGGGCAATTCCCATTTGTGCTGTAACCAAAGTGGATATTTTTCCGCTTCAAATGCTCTAAAGTTTTTGGGGTATTTAAAAATTTGGTTGGTTACATTTTTATATTGCAAGCTTACATTTTTGCCAGAAAAATGCGCTAAGGCCACACCTTGCACAGGGTCGCCATAAAAATCTTCTTCGCCAAATGCACGCGGTCTATAACCTGCTGCAGGTAAGTTGATAAAACGAATCCCTTTGTAATTTACTGCTGTTTTTACCGATGCTTTTAGTGGGATATGCACATGCCCGCTGAGCGCATACTGCACGTTGCCATGCTTGGCCAAAATCTCTATAACCTGCCTTTTTACATCTACCGATTCTGCATAATTGATCAGTGGGTTAATACCTATGGGCATAAGCGGTACATGATGAAAGAACATGACCGGCCTGTCTTTGTATTTTTCCAAGTCTCTTTCTAGCCAGTCAAAATAATGGGGATGGGTTTCCCAAAAGTTGCTTCGCAGCGGATCGGGCCAAACCACAAAATGCCACTCACCTAAATTAAAGGAATACAGCAACTTGTCTAAGCCGTTGGCTTCTTTTTGGGCAGTAAAATAATTGCTGAATCCTTCCATATTATAACCCGGCTCCAAATCTATTCTGTAAGCGGTTTCGTGGTTGCCTACCGAAAAGAGTAAAGGTGTTTTTAACTTTTTAAGATAGTCTAGCATCACACGATAGTTAAACCACTGCCCCTTAGAATCTACAATATCGCCGACTACAATGGTAAAAAGTGGCGTTTTTTCCAACTCGTTCACTACGCGCACGCTGTCTTCTACAAAGGCATTGTGTATTTTCATGCGGGTGGTGCTGTCGTTTTTGGGCTCTTCGCCGCCTTCAGCGTAGGGGTCACCACCTTGGGTATCGGCCATTACCGCGATGGAAAAATCCCCACTTGGCGCTTTAATACCAACATCGCTCGGGTCAATTTCTCCTATTTCTTTATCGAGCAATAAATTGAGGTGGATTTTGCTATTGCCCTGTTCTTTATATAGCGTTTCGGCTTCAATAATTTCTTGCAAGGTGCAAGAGATGTCTGATTGATTTTCTAGCTGTAGAATGACTTCTGTATCCTTGTTTGCTTCATCGAGCCAAATTACGATTACATCGCAATGGTCTAAGCTGGTATGCATTTGAAATTGATCATTGGCGCTGAGCTGATCTTCTTCTGCTTCAAAAAAATAGGCTTTTTTTCTAGCCAACTTGCCTTTTTTGATCCTGATTTTCCCACTTAATGCGCCTACTTCAAAAGGAGTTTTGCTATAAGTGGCCAACCTTACCATGATTTGCCCTTCTTTGGTAAGCGCATCTTCTAGCGTATCGATTTTTGGATATTCATATCTATTTATGGAGTGAGTTGAGTAGTACTGATTTCCCAGTATAACCGGAGTGCTCAAGCCAAGTTGCTTTATAAAGTTTCTTCTTTTCATATCGATTAAAAAAGCTGAATGGCTATAATATATAATTTATCTCATAGTCTTGTCATGCTCTAACAGGAAAGCAGTTGCCTGAAGATACTTTTTGTAATATGTGCGCGTGGCTTATCGATGTAATAGGAAGTAATGGTATGAAGGCTATTTTTTCCAAGATGGCTGTCTATAAACATTTTACTTAAACAAGGTGGATTCATCTACATATTTTGCTAATGCGGTTAGGCAAATATATATTATATTTTATTCAATCAGATAAACTGTGGAAAAAAGACCACATAAGTAGTGGAATTATAAAGATTACTTGAGTAAAATATTACTTTCATATTATATAAAATTCTGTAAATCAGCTAGATACAAATGTGGCATTATCTTCCTAGAGTATTATATACTATTTATCAAATAATAAAAGATGATGACATACGAGAAATATCAATTTATTTATAACAGCGATGATTTACATGATAGAAAACTACTAGCTTATGCAAAAGCGAACAAAATAGTTTTTGCTGAACTAGATATGGCCAAAGAAAAATTGACCAAAAATCATTTAGCGCAATTTTGTGAGCGTATGGAAAGGCCTTTGGTTTCATTGCTCGACCAATCAAGTCTAAAGAAATCGTATGGTGATGAAGCTTTAGAATTGCCCTTTGAGGAATTGGTTAAAATATCGGTGGCAGACCCTAAGCTACTAAATACTCCTTTTTTCATTATAGGGAAAGACTACAAAATCATAAATGATATTGCAGATATAAACAAAATCGATGAGTTTAAAGCTGCAGACAGTAGCGAAGTTTTTCAAAGATAATAAACCGTTCCAGTTATGAATAAGGAAGTATTGAATCCCATGTCTAAAATACCCGCTACTGATAAAAGAAGGATTATAATTATTGGGGGAGGTTTTGCAGGATTAGAATTAGCCAAAGCATTGATAGATACAAACTATCAAGTGGTAATGTTAGACAAGAACAATTACCACACCTTCCAACCTTTGCTTTATCAGGTAGCGACTGCAGGTCTTGAGCCAGACTCAGTAGCAGCACCTTTAAGGGAAAGCTTAAGAGGTGAAAATTTCTACTTCAGAATGGCAGAAGTCCTTGAAGTTATTCCACAACAGCATCAGGTAAAAACAGATATAGGTCCTGTGTATTACGATTATTTGGTAATAGCAACGGGGTCTAAAAGTAACTTTTTTGGCAATACAGATTTATCAGAAAAGACTTTTACCTTAAAAAGTGTTGAAGAAGCATTTGAGTTGCGAAATCACTTATTTAATTGCTTTGAGCGGGCTGTAGAAATCACAGATGCCAATTTAAAAGATGAATTACTCAATGTAGTGATTGTTGGTGGTGGGCCTACGGGTATAGAAATGGCTGGTGCATTGAGCGAACTCAAAAAGAAGCTCTTGCCCAAAGAGTACGATACCATTGAAAACCAACTGATGAATATTTATATGGTTGAAGGATTGGACGATGTCTTAAATGGTATGTCTGAATTTGCCAGTGAAAAAACCAGAGCATATCTAGAAAAATTAGGCGTAAATCTTAAAACGGGTACTTTCTTAGAAGATGTAGAGAATGGTGAACTGAGTTTTAGCGATGGTACCACTTTAAGGGCCAAAACCATTGTTTGGGCAGCAGGAGTAAAGGGCAATGTATTAGCAGGGCTCAACGAAGAAAAAGTAGAAAAAAGCCGTATCAAAACAGATGATTATAACCGCGTTTTAGGCTATGAAAATATATTCGCCATTGGCGATGTGGCCAGTGTAGAAAATGAGAAAGGTCCTTACCCTATGCTAGCACCTATTGCTATGCAGCAAGGTCAAAACTTAGCTAAGAACTTTAAAAGATTATTGAAAAAAAAGCCGCTAAAACCATTT
Source organism: uncultured Thalassovita sp. (assembly GCA_937129345.1). Lineage (GTDB taxonomy): Bacteria > Bacteroidota > Bacteroidia > Cytophagales > Flammeovirgaceae > Chondrinema. Next base: position 12,685 of record CAKZMZ010000235.1, read on the forward strand.
AAGTATTTAGATAAGGGCGTTATGGCAACCATTGGTCGTAACAAGGCAGTGGTAGATTTACCGTTTGGGTTTCAATTTAGCGGTTTTCCGGCTTGGTTGTCTTGGATGTTTATCCACTTATTTTTCTTGGTAGGATTTAGGCGTAAAGCAGTGGTATTCTCTAATTGGGTTTACAACTATTTTACCTACAACAAAAGCACTAAGGCCATTATTACCAGCAAATAAATAATTGATGGAATACGCGATAGAAACACATATATCAGATAAAGTAGAAAAATTAAGGAAAGACTTAGAACAACAATTGCCAGCCTCTTTTCATTTCAACTCTTACAAAAGGCTGGGGTCTCTCAATATATTCTGTACCAATGCAGCTGAATATTACGAATTATCAGATGATGCCTTGCACTTGATGCAAGCTGCCATAATTAGTTTATTTTATGGATTGAAGAACAATTACCTAAACTTTAGAGAACAAGCAAAACAGCAGGTAGACAAACTATTTAGTAGACTTGACTCAGATGAAAAATATGAGGTTAAATCTATGATACAAGCTATAAAAGGTGGGGGTTCTTCACTACCGCAAAACATAGTACATGATGCTTGGTGGAGTTATACAGGTCAAAAAAAATTCAAGAAGAAAATGGCCTTGCTCAAAATTGAAAAAGAGCAGCAAGAGAAGAAAGAAATTATCCAAGAAGATTGGGATAAGGAATGTTTGGCTGTTTTGAGTTCAGTTCAATTCCTTACAGATTACGCAAGGGAAGAATTAGGCAGTAGGAAAGAGAAAAATCTCATCAAAGCCTCAAAAAATATAGAAAATGGCAAAAATAAAAAGCCAAAAAAGCGTGGTAGAGGAATAGAGACTATGTATAGGGCAGTTTACAGAAACCACATCAACTTAAGTTCTATAGCTGATGCCAAAGCCAACATGATGATCAGCATAAATACTATTATTATGTCGGTAATTATTACAGGTATTACAGGTTTTTCCTTTTCGAGCAGCGTGTTTTTTGATAGGCTGCAATACGTAGTACCCGTTTTTGTCCTTTTATTTGCCTCGCTCATCTCTGTAGTCTTTGCCATAATGTCTGCCAGGCCAGAAGTGACCTCTAAGCAATTAAATATGGAAAAATTTCAAAGAAAGCAGAGCAGCTATCTGTTTTTTGGAAATTTTGTGAACATGGAGCTGCCAAAGTTTATTAAGCGCTTAACATACTATCGCTCTAACTTACCCCAACTTTATGACGATATGAGCATAGACATTTATCACTTAGGTAAAGTGCTAGACAAGAAATACAAGCTACTAAGGATATCCTACAATATATTTATGGCAGGGCTTATTTTAAGTGTGCTTACTTTTATATCTGTGATGGTATATATTAAGTTGTTGGCTGCTTAGAAGAACAAAGCTTATACCTGTTTCAAGCTAATTTTTAATATTTTTTTGTATCATTGAGTGGGCATAACCTTACTCTATTATGAATACAGATTACCTCAACTCTGTAGGTAAAATACTTAGCAAGAAAGATTTACCAGAAGACTTTACAGAGAACGAAGCCATCTCTAAAAACCTAAAATACATTACGTCCTTTCTTACAAAAACACCTTCTAAATCAGTATTGCTAACGGGCGAGAGTGGGGTTGGTAAAACCAGTGTGATTTTACAGGTAGTACGCACATTGGTTTCGAGAAACTGGAAAGTTTTTCAGGCTACGGCAAAAAACATTATCGCAGGTCAGCGGTACATTGGCGATGTGGAGGAATCTGTACAGAACATCATCAAAGAACTAAAATCAAATACAAGAAATGTTTGGGTCATTCCGCAATTTGATGAACTGCATTATGCAGGCAGACATAAATACTCTACTTCTAGTGTGCTTGACCAAATTTTAGAGCATGTAGAAAATGGCGAGATTAAAATTTTAGGTGAAATCAATGCACGTAGCCTTGAAAAAATTGCACAACAAAGGCCTCAAATACTCAGCGCTTTCGAGATTATAAGAATTTTACCCACAAGCGCAGAAGTCACTATAGACCTTTCAAAAAAATGGTTACAAAAAGCCAAGAAAAATTCTATTTGGAAGGGCTTTGAAGAAGCCGACCTCACAGAAATATACTATTTAGCCAAACAATACATATCCCACCAAGAAAATCCAGGCAACTTATTCGACTTATTAAAACAGACTGAAATTCATGTCAAAAATCATGGCATCCATGGCAAATACATAGCCATGCCTGATTTTATAAAAACGCTCTCTCATGTAACAGGCTTGCCTGAAAATATCTTGGACGATAACATCAAGCTAGACCTTGAAAACATATCTACACGATTTACCAAAAGGGTAATTGGGCAAGAAGATGCCGTAAAAACCATAGTTGAAAGAGTTGCGATGATCAAGGCAGGCTTGACTGATCCTAGCAAGCCTTCGGGTGTGTTTCTATTTGTTGGCCCAACGGGTACAGGCAAAACAGAGTTGGCCAAAACCTTGGCAGATTTCCTTTTTGGTTCCGAAGAAAGACTCATCAGATTAGACATGAGTGAGTTCCAAACGGCAGATGCCACTTACCGCCTCATTGGCGATGTGTCTGAAGAATCTGAAAACACTGCTTTGGTAAACCGCATCAGGCGAGATCCATTTTCAGTAATTTTGCTAGATGAGTTTGAAAAAGCACATCCTTACATTTGGGATTTCTTTTTACAGGTTTTTGATGATGGTAGGCTAACAGACCAACAAGGCAACACGGCAGACTTTAGGCATTCTATTATTATTCTCACTTCTAATTTAGGTGCAAGCATTCCTAAGGTTAATCGCATTGGTTTTAATAATGTAGGAGGCGAAGAGGTAGATGTAAATATTCTACAAGCCATTAATGAAACTTTTAGGCCTGAATTTGTTAATCGAATAGATAAGATTGTAGTGTTTAATCCACTTACCAAATCTGTAGCAAGGCAGATATTGAGAGGAGAACTAAAAAAGATACTTAAGCGCAGAGGTTTGCGAAGAAGAAAATGGGAATTGGATTTTGACGACTCCGCCTTAGAATTTTTATTAGACCAGGGCTTTTCTTCCACTTTGGGCGCTAGACCTTTGCGCCGTGCCATTGAAAAATACCTTTTGGCACCATTGGCCATAACCATTGTAAACCACAATTTCCCCGAAGGCAACCAATTTTTATTGGTGAGTGCCGGCAAGCAAAAACTCAAAGTAGAATTTATAGACCCCGACGAGCCCGAATATTCTTGGGAACAAAAAAAAGACATTGTTAAGCATCAATCGGAGAAGTCTAAGTCTATGAGCTTGGCTTCCATTATTTTAGATACCAACGGAGTGCTTTCTGAATTTCAGGTAATTGAAAAGGAAATGGAGCGCATAGGCGAATATTTGAAAAAAGGGAGTACTGTAGAGACCAAAGCAGAATTGTTAGAAGCGCTCAACGAAGCAGATTTTTGGAACAGCCCTGATAGGTTTGAGGTCTTGGCAGAAATTGAAATGCTCGATAGCTTCTCTAACGCTTTTGATGCTATTGAAAATTTGTACAATAGGCTCAACGACCCAGAAAAGGAGCGAGTTTCTTATGATGCGCGACTGATCAATAAATTGGCGGCAAAGTTGTACCATTTAGATTTGGCCATGGGTGCTTATGAAAATGAACAGCCTCAAGATGCCTTATTGCAAATTTCTTACGAAAAAGTTGATGCAGATTATGGCGATAAAATCAAGAATATGTTTGAGCAATGGGGCAAGCAGAGGAATATGCGTTTCCATCGATTTAACAAAAGCGAAGAAGCCGATGAGGTAGCGCTAAACTACACAGTTACTGGTTTTGGAGCCTATACCATTTTATTACAAGAAGTAGGTTACCATGTGTTTGAAGTAGACGAAGCTCAAAGCGGCAAGGTGGTGAAGCACAAGGTTAAGGTATCGGTTTTGCCTATGGAGTTGGAGGATTACAGAAAGAAAAACCTCGGCTCGGCCATTCAGCGCTTTAAGGCCATCAAAACCTATAAAAATGCCAAAAGATACAGGCTTAAAAAATCGCCTTTTGTAAAAGACTTGAACAGAAACCACCAAACGGGCAAGATAGAAAAAGTATTGGCCGGTTATTTTGACGTGGTCTAGTAATACTTTCATAGCAACCTGACAGGACAGGATGAAGAAGCATCTTGCTTTGATTAGTTTTAAGTCATCAGAACTGATTTCAAGTCATTTTTGATTTGAAAAAACCACAATTGAAAAAAGTTTAATGAGATAGAGATGAAGGAATTTCCGAAAGATTTTATTTGGGGTACGGCCACTTCTAGTTATCAGATAGAAGGGGCTTGGGATACAGACGGTAAAGGCTTGTCTATTTGGGATGCTTTTTCACATACGCCCGGCAAAGTAGCTAAGGGCGAGACCGGTGATGTAGCCTGTGATTTTTACCATCGCTACAAGGAGGATGTAAAATTAATGGCAGATTTGGGACTGAAAGCTTTTCGCTTTTCCATTTCTTGGCCTAGGGTAATGCCAACCGGTAAAGATAAAGTCAATAAAAAGGGCTTGCAATTCTATTCTGATTTGGTAGATGAGTTGTTGAAATACAACATAGAACCTTGGGTAACCCTATACCATTGGGATTTGCCGCTGGCGCTACAAATGGAGCATGACGGCTGGTTGGGTAAAGATATCGCTGATTTTTTTGAGGAGTATGCCGCAGCTTGTTTTGCTAAATTGGGCAACCGCGTAAAAAATTGGATTACCCTTAATGAGCCTTGGGTAGTGGCGATTTTAGGTTATGGCCAAGGAGTAATGGCACCCGGCCGAATTTCTAACAGCGAGCCCTATTTGGCAGCACATAATTTGTTATTGGCACATGGCAAAGCAGTTAAAAGATATAGGGAGGAATTTCAACCTACCCAGAAAGGGCAGATAGGTATTACCAACAATTGCGATTGGCGGGAGCCTTATTCTGACAGTGAAGCAGACAAAGCTGCGGCACAACGCGCTTTAGAATTTTACCTATCTTGGTTTGCCGATCCCGTGTATTTTGGCGATTACCCACAAGTAATGAAAGAGCGGGTAAAAGAGCGCCTTCCAAAATTTACTG
>CAKZMZ010000236.1 GCA_937129345.1 uncultured Thalassovita sp.
TCTTGTTACTTATTAAAGGATCTCTGACTACTATACATTTCTCAAAACTTGCCGTGGATTGTGGCGCAGTGCACGTATGTTTGAAAAATATAAAAATGTATAGTAGTGTGAAAGGATCTAAGTTAAACACCTAATTCTTCAAAAGCATTGGTATTGAAAGGCTTTAACAGGTATTCTTTTACAAATGGATAACCCAAACACTTTTTTTTGTCTTTTTCGTGTACAGAACTAGAAAGCACCACTACAGGTAAATCGGGAGCGATTGGGTAAATTTCTCTGTAGTACGCATCTAAAAATTGAAACCCATCAAATAATGGCATAATTAAGTCCAAAAAAATAAACCCCGGGAAATCTTCCTTATTTCCACTCAAAATTTCTTTGAGTTTATCAAGCGCACTTTTTCCGTTGCGTACCACAATAGCCTTCAGTCCAGGTCGAATACGGTCCATCATCTTTTCAACTATCATAATATCAACGTCTTGGTCCTCAATCAACAAATAAGTTCCTTTCTCCATACATTTACTTTTTCTAGAGGTTCCTGCCTTGCATTCTATTGAAACAAATCTTTTTTAGATAAATTCAACCGTTTTTAGTATTCAACCTACATATTAAAACAGTGGTAAGTGCAAGCAAATTTGATAAATTTAAATGTATTAACATTGATTAGCTAAACAATTTTTATTGCCCAGCATTTTTTATTGTTTTGACCTATAAATCTTAAAGCCTTTAAACCACCCATCTTGAATTATGAAGTTTTATCCCTAACTTCAAGTCATTATTAAGCTTCAATCCAATTATTATGACAAAATTCATCTACAACAAATCACTTTTAATTCTATTAATTTGCCTTACTTCATGGAGCTATGCGCAAGATTCTTTAGAAGTTACCTTTAGTGGGCTTAAACTCAGGAACCTAGGCCCGGCATTTACCTCTGGTAGAATTGCAGATATTGCCATCCATCCAGATAATGAAAATGTTTGGTATGTAGCCGTTGGTTCTGGAGGCGTTTGGAAAACCGAAAATGCCGCTACCACCTGGAGCCCTCTTTTCGATTCTCAGAGTACCTACTCTATAGGTTGTGTAACCTTAGACCCCTCAAACCCTGAAATTGTGTGGGTAGGTACAGGCGAAAATGTTGGTGGACGCCATGTAGGTTTTGGCGATGGCATCTACAAAAGTACCGATGGCGGAAAGCAATGGGAGAACATGGGTTTAAAAAACTCAGAGCATATTTCAAAAATCATTGTCCATCCTGATAATTCTAACGTAGTTTGGGCTGCAGTGCAAGGTCCCCTTTGGAATAAAGGCGGCGAGAGAGGCCTGTACAAAACAACAGATGGCGGTAAGACTTGGAAAAAAACCTTGGGAGATGAGGAATGGACAGGTGTTACCGATTTATTGATTGACCCTAGAAATCCTGACGTGCTTTACGCCGCTACCTGGCAGAGACATAGGACCGTAGCAGCCTATATGGGCGGAGGCCCAAAATCGGGTCTACATAAAAGTACCGATGGAGGAGAGACTTGGATTCCCCTAAAAAATGGTTTGCCAAAAGTAAACATGGGCAAAATAGGTTTAGCGATTTCACCCTTTAATCCAGATGTAATTTATGCTGCTATAGAACTGGAAAGGCTTAAAGGAGGTTTGTACATGTCTACCGACCAAGGCTTTAGTTGGGAGAAGCAATCTGATGCCGTGTCAGGTGGTACAGGGCCACATTATTATCAAGAGCTTTATGCTTCGCCGCATGAAGAGGGCAAACTTTTTCTTATGAGCAACTATGTTCAAGTTTCTGAAGACCACGGTAAGAGTTTTACCTTTATGAATGAAGAAAATAAACACGTAGATAGCCATGCCATGGCCTTTAAGCCTTCTGATCCAGACTATGTGCTATTCGGTACCGATGGAGGCTTGTATGAGTCTTTTGATGGCACCAAGAGTTGGAAATTTATTGAAAATCTCCCGACAACCCAGTATTACAAAGTAGCGGTGGATGATGCCGAGCCCTTTTATCATATTTATGGGGGCACGCAAGACAATGGTTCTCATGGTGGTCCTTCCCAAACTCGCTACGACAATGGAATCAGCAGCAAGCATTGGTGGAAAACACTAGGTGCAGACGGGCACCAATCTGCTACAGAGCCTGGCAATCCTAATATTTCATATGGTGAATTTCAGCAAGGATACTTATGGAGAATAGATCAAATTACAGGAGAAACAGTCTTTATTCAGCCACAGCCTCGTAAAGGGGAGCCTTACGAGCGTTTTAATTGGGATGCACCTATTTTGGTAAGCCCTCATAAACCGAGCAGGTTGTATTTTGCCTCCTACCGCGTTTGGAAATCTGACAACCGAGGAGATTCTTGGACACCTATATCCGAAGATTTGACCCGCAATCAAGAAAGGTTGGCCTTACCGATTATGGGCAAGCAGCAAAGTTGGGACAATGCTTGGGATGTAAATGCCATGTCTAACTACAATACCATTACTTCTCTTGCAGAGTCACCTCAGCAAGAAGGTTTGATTTATGCCGGTACAGATGATGGCATTATACAAGTTACCGAAGATGGTGGAGAGAACTGGATAAAAATCGAATTAGGCAGTATTAGAGGAGTGCCCTCTACAGCCTTTGTAAATGATGTACGCGCCGACCTTTTTGATGCCAATACGGTATATGCCGCGCTAGATAATCACAAGTACGGCGATTATCGCCCTTATTTGATCAAAAGCACAGATAAAGGCAAAACTTGGCAGATGATGAACGGCGACTTGCCAAAGACCTTGCTAACTTGGCGTTTGGTTCAAGATCATGTAGACAAAAACCTAATGTTTGCAGCAACTGAATTTGGTATTTATTTTACGAAAGATGGAGGCAATAAGTGGATAAAGTTAACGGGAGGCGTACCCAATATAGCCTTCCGCGACATTACCATTCAAAGAAGAGAGAACGACTTGGTGGCCGCATCATTTGGTAGGGGATTTTTTGTGCTGGATGATATATCGCCACTAAGGAGCTATACACCTGAAATGTTAGAGCAAGAAGCTGCGCTTTTTGCTGTAGAAAATGCCGATTGGTACACACAACGCAATGAAGGGCTCAAAGCGGGCGATGATAAGTTTTATGGAGAAAACCCTCCTTACGGAGCTGTTTTCACCTATTATTTAAAAGACAAACTGGTATCGCTCAAAGAGGCACGAAAAGAAAAGGAGAAAGCACTCGCAGAGGCAGGTAGTGACATTCCCTTTCCAGGTTGGGATGCTTTGGACAAGGAAATGACCCAGCCTGAACCCATGATCTGGTTTACTGTGAAGGATGAACAAGGAACCATCATTAACCGCGTAAAAGGTATCAATGAGAAAGGTTTCCAACGAGTAAATTGGGATTTGACCTATGCCGATCGTGGTGGAGTAATGCTAGAAGGTGGTACCGGAGAAGAAGGCTTAACAGGTCGTGGGACCAAGGCTACGCCGGGTGACTACACCGTAACCATGTCGAAAATCGTAGATGGCATTATGACAGACTTGTCGGAGCCTGTACCTTTTAAAGTCGTTCCTTTAGAAAAAGGCGCTTTAGAAGGTGCCTCTTATGCAGAAATAGAGGCCTTTAGGGAAAAGTTTCATGAGTATCAGCAGGATTTAACAGCTACTAACACAGTTTTAGAAAAGCATATGAAAAAGGTAGCTGCCATGCAAAAAGCTTTTGTAAGGGCGACCAATCCTACAGCAGAGCTTATGGAAAATATCTACGAGGCAAAAATGGCATTGCAAGAAATACATAAAGTGATACATGGCAGCCCGGCTAAAAATGAAATAGGCGAGCGCAATGACCCATCGCCAAGCGATGGAATGCGCATGGGTAGGATGGTACTCAATACCACTTATGGACCTACTGATAACCATAAGGCCGCCATGCAACTTGCCCATGAGCAGTTGCAAGAAATCAAGGCATCGCTCAAAAAAATCTCTGATGAAATGTTGCCGACATTAGAGAGTTCGCTAGAAAAGGCTGGTGCTCCTTGGGTAGAAGGACAAGGTCTTATAGGAGAGTAGTTTTTGTTACTGTTTTCCAAATAAGGCAAGGCAGGTTATAGTCATATAGCCTGCCTTTTTACCGTACTTAATTATTAAGTCACTGTCCCTAAAATTTTCAATAACCTGTACTTTTCATACCTTATAAATATAAATTAAACTGCATCCCAATATCTAATTGAAAGAAAAGCAACTTTGTAGCCGATGAAGTACTTAACGCGGAAATGAATAATATCACTCGTTTGAAGTTGATTTTCCTTTTGATAGACTGGTGCCAACCAAAAAGCGGGCACCGCTTTGTGAATAATTACTTTATCTTTATCAATACTATGAATAGAGGCATAATAAATAGAATGAAACCCCAAAGCTTCAACCACAAAAGGCAATATTGCACTAGTCGTTGATTTAATAGATTCTAAAACATTGAGGGGTTGTCGGTTTAATTATTTTCCATTCAAGGTTAGAGTATTATAATTGAAAATCTTTATACTTTCTTTCAAATGTAAATTGTATATGTACCTGCTATAGCTTTTTCCTAGAAGAGTTGCTGTAGCTTGATCAAAACATGAGTATCTCGTTCTTATTTCTTTTGCTACAGAAAAAGGAATATGATAATTTACAGACTGAAGTAAATTGAGTCGGTAAAATCAAATTAAATATGAAAATAACATCGCTAGCATCTATTATTTTACTTATCTTTTTTTCATCATGTAATAATAACGAGCAAGCAAACAAGTCTCAAAAAGCAAAACCCAACATCGTAATCATCTATCTTGATGATTTGGGTTATGGAGACATGAGCGCATACGATGCAGGAACTCTCAATACACCTAACATGGATATGTTGGCCAATGGTGGGGTAAAGTTTACCAAAGGTTATGCTCCCTCGGCCACCTGTACCCCCAGCCGCTATGGTTTGCTAACTGGTATATACCCATGGAGAAATGAACGGGCCAAAATACTTCCCGGCACAGCCCCCTTGCTCATAGACACTACACAGATGACCATCCCGAAAATGCTAAAGGCAGAAGGTTACCATACCGGTATAGTAGGCAAGTGGCATTTGGGTTTAGGTAAAGGCAATGCCAATTGGAATGAAAAAATTTCGCCGGGTCCAAATGAAGTCGGCTTTGACCATTCTTATATTCTAGCAGCCACACAAGATAGGGTGCCTACGGTTTACATCAAAAATGGCAATGTGGTCAACCTAGACCCTAATGATCCAATTGAGGTGAGCTATAAGGAAAACTTTGAAGGAGAACCGACAGGAAAAGACAACCCGGAGCTTTTAAAGATGAAGTGGCATCATGGGCATAACAACAGCATTGTAAATGGCATCCCAAGAATTGGATTTATGAAAGGCGGTGAAAAAGCAAAATGGATAGATGAAGACATGGCTGATAAATTTTTAGAAGAGGCCCAGCAATATGTAAAAGCCCATAAAACCGAACCTTTCTTTTTGTATTATGCACTTCAGCAGCCGCATGTTCCACGCACACCTCACCCAAGGTTTGTGGGCAAATCAAGCATGGGGCCAAGGGGCGATGTGATACTAGAAGCAGATTGGTGCATTGGTGAGTTTGTGAAAACTTTAGAGGCAGAAGGCATACTCGAAAATACCTTGATTATATTCTCTAGCGATAATGGTCCGGTTCTAAACGATGGCTATTACGACGATGCCGTAGAAAAATTAGGTGACCATACACCATGGGGACCCTTAAGAGGTGGTAAATACAGTTTGTTCGAAGCGGGTACCCGTGTGCCTTTTCTCACTTACTGGGAAGGAACGATTCAACCTACTACTTCAGATGCGATGGTGAGCCAATTGGATTTATACTCTTCTTTGGCTGCCTTGGTAGGTAGCGAGTCAAGGGCTCAGGACAGTAATAATCTGTTAGACGTATTTTTAGGGAAAAGCCAAGAAGGCAGGGAGGAGTTGATAATTGAGGCCACCAGTAGAACTGCATACAAAAAAGGAGATTGGGTGATGATTCCGCCTTACAAGGGAGTTAAGGTAAATGAGCGAGTGGATATAGAACTAGGGAACGATGATGTTTTTCAACTCTATAACTTAAAGAACGATATAGGTCAACAAGAAAATTTGGCAAGTTCTGAGAAGAAAAAGCTGCAGCAGATGGTGTCTGAATTTGAAGCTATTAGAGGAGAAAGTTTTGGAGAAATAGAAGAATTGGAGTTAAAGTGATTAATTAATCTAGCTAAAGCTGATGGTTTTTGTACGATTTTCATTTCTGATCATTTTCCTTTTGCTAGGTCAGTTAACAATACTGGCCCAGCAAAAGCCAAATTTCATCCTCATCGTAGCAGACGATTTGGGTTTTGGTGATTTGAGCATAAATGGCAGTGCCCAAATCAAAACTCCGCACATAGATGAACTGGCGCAAACGGGAATAAGATTTACAGAGGGTTATGTTTCCTCTCCTGTTTGTAGCCCATCAAGGGCGGGTTTATTAACGGGCATCAACCAGGTAAGATTTGGTCATGACAATAACATTGGCGGCAACCAACTCGGCTTTGACCCTGAGTTTTTAGGCCTACCTCTAACAGAGAAAACCATAGCAGATCATCTAAAAAAACTGGGGTATATCAATGGTTTGATCGGAAAGTGGCATTTGGGCGATGCGCCACACTTTCATCCATTAAAAAGAGGCTTTGATGAGTTTTGGGGCTATACGGGTGGCGGCCACGATTATTTTAGGTCTGAACCCGATGGGAAAGGCTACCTTTCTCCCATAGAATGCAATTACAAAACTCCTGAACCTATTACCTATATAACCGATGATGTGGGTAATGAGTCTGTAGGTTTCATAAAAAAAAACAAAGCACAGCCTTTTTTTCTTTATGCCGCGTTCAATGCACCGCACACGCCCATGCAAGCTACTGATGAAGATCTGGCACTTTACGATTTTATTGAGGACGAAAAACGTCGTACTTATGCAGCCATGGTGCATAGGTTAGATGTGAATGTAGGTAAAATCATAGCCGCAGTAAAGGAAGAAGGATTAGCAGAAAACACGCTCATCGTTTTTATCAGCGATAATGGTGGACCCGTAGATAGCAATGCTTCTATAAATGCGCCCTTTAACGGACAAAAAGGTATATTGCTTGAAGGAGGCATTCATGTGCCTTTTATTTTTAATTGGCAGGGAAAATTACCTGAAGGAGTAACATTTGACTACCCCGTGACCTCACTCGATATCCTCCCAACATTTTTGGGATTGGCCGGTGGTAAATCTGACAAAGAACTAGATGGTGTAGACCTTCTGCCACATCTTCTTAAAGAAAATAGTACTATACCGCATCAAGACCTCAAATGGCGCTTTACCATTAGCGCTGCCATAAGAGAAGGAAATTGGAAACTCGTTAGATTACCCGATAGGTTGCCCATGCTTTTTGATCTTTCTAAAGATGTTTCGGAGCAAAAAGATGTTTCTTTATACCACTTGGGCAAAACTAAGGAGCTTTTAAAAAAACTAGGAGCGTGGG
>CAKZMZ010000237.1 GCA_937129345.1 uncultured Thalassovita sp.
ACTACATAGATATGCCCTTGTTGATCAAGTACCGTATTAACGAGCAATTTGTGGTGCACGCAGGCGCAGCCGCCAATTATTTACTTTCAGCCAGGTTTGATGCAGGCTTTGGGTTTACCGACCAATCAGAAGCATTTAAACAGGTAGATTTTGCAGCCAATGCTGGGGTGGAGTATTTTTTTAATGAAGCATGGTCTGCCAATGCAAATTTGGTTTCCTCTGTGGTGAGTGCGGGCAAATTTCAAAGATACTACAACAGAACCATACACTTCACACTCCGATATCATCTGCTCCCCAAATAAGATTCCTGCTTCGGGTTAATACAGGTTAGTTTTCCTTAAAGATTTTATTAAATTGAATCTTTAAAGGAATACCTAGGTCAAAATTGACGCAGCCTTATCAAGAATAATCGAAGCAAATTTATGAACAAACTAATTGCCCTTACATCATCACTTTTTTTATTGCTTGCTATCTACGCATGTACACCTAAAGAAGAAGATACGCCTAGAGAAACAACCTCAGATACTTATCCTAAAGTAAGCTACGAGCGCCCCAATATTTTGTGGTTGGTTACAGAAGATATGAGCCCATATTTGGCGGCTTACGGTGACTCCACGGTTTATGAGTACACGCCTAATTTAAATAGATTGGTACGAGAAGGCATTACCTTTACACGTTCTTTTTCGCCATCGGGTGTGTGTGCACCGAGTAGGTTTGCCATTGCTACAGGCATGTACCCAAGTAGTATGGGGGCGCATAACATGAGAACCCAAGGTAGGTCTTATTTTGATGAGTTGGGTATTATTTCTTATGATGTGGTTACCCCACCAGAGGTAAAAATGATGAGCCAAATCATGCGCGAAAATGGCTACTATACTACCAACAATGCTAAGCAAGATTATCAATTTAAGGCAACAGTTACTGCTTGGGATCAAAATGGCAGGCACGCACATTATAAAAACAGAGCAGAAGGGCAGCCCTTCTTTGCAATATTTAACCATGAGATAACCCACGAATCTCAAATATGGAAAAAAGCTGATGACAGTCTTTACATACCTGAAGATTTAGAAGTACCCATACCGCCTTATTTGCCTAGTACCGATTCGGCAGTGCAAGACATCCGCCGTATGTACTCCAACATTGTAGAAATGGATGGATTGATTGGCGAAAAGCTAAAAGAATTAGAAGAAGCAGGTTTAATGGATAACACCATTATCTTTTGGTATGCTGATCATGGCGGGCCTTTGCCGCGGCAAAAAAGATTGCTTTACGACTCTGGCATGCGTCTGCCTTTAATTGTAAGATTGCCCGATGGCATGCGTGCAGGTACTTATGATGAAAGGTTGGTCAGTTTTATAGATTATGCGCCCACTGTTTTTTCTTTAGCAGGTATAAAGCCGCCCGATTATTTGCAAGGCCAAGCATTTTTAGGAGAATATACCGAGCCTGAGCGAGATTACGTACACGGCGCTGCTGACCGTTTTGATGGCTTTTACGATATGGTGCGGGCAGTTCGTGACAAACGTTTTAAATACCTCAAGAATTTTGACTTGAGCAAGCCTTACTATATGCCTGTGGCTTACAGAACTCAACAGCCAATTATGCGAGAACTTTTGCGCTTAAAAGAAGCTGGAGAGCTGAACGAGATACAAATGCAGTGGTTTAGCGAAAAAGAACCTGAGCAGCTGTTCGATACTAAAAATGATCCACATGAATTATACAATTTAGCCAACGAGCCTGCTTACGAAGAAAAGCTAAAAGAGCTTAGGCAAGAGTGCGAGCGCTGGATGAAAGCCATAGACGACAAAGGTCATATACCTGAGCCAGAATTGATCAGCATGTTTTGGCCCGACTGGCAAGAGCCCGGTTTTACTAAACCTGTTACCGCCGCCCCTGAATATAGCATTACAGATGGTAAACTTTCGGTAAGCTGTTCTACAGAGGGGCACTCTATTGGTTATCAAATTATTGAGCTAGATGGCGAGCTAGAAGAGACATGGCAAATCTACCAAGAACCTATTGATCTGCCCGATGGAAAAGAAGTTTACTTGATTACAGACCGCATCGGTTATGCCGCAAGTGAACCTGTAAAAGTTGCTGTACAGTAATTTAACCGCATAAATTTATTGTTTTGATGATAAACCGAACTCTTTTGAGTAGGTTTGTTAAGGTTATAATGCCTAATATTCCAGCCATAAACTAAACTTAAAAAATCATAAATATGAAAAATATTATCTTTGTTGCAATCTGTTTCATAGCCCTCTCTTGCCAAAGCAATACTACAGGGTCTGAAAGTGCCGCTGTAGCAGTGTCTGAAACAGAAACAAAAGCCGAACCTCAAGAAAAAATGTTACGCCACGTAGTACTTTTCTCATTTAAAGAAGAGAGCAGCCCTGAGGATATTAAAAAAGTAGAAGATGCCTTTAGGGCTTTGCCCAGTAAAATAGATGCCATCAAAGGTTTTGAATGGGGCACCAACAACAGCCCAGAAAATTTAGCCCAGGGCTATACGCATTGTTTCTTCCTTTCTTTTGCCGATGAAGCAGGTCGTGCCGAATACCTACCACATCCCGACCATAAAGCTTTTGGCGAGGTGCTAGGCCCACATTTAGATAAAGTATTGGTAATAGATTATTGGGCGGGGGAGTGATAAGCGAAATATGTTGAAAGAAAATCGCTATTCGGATTTTATAAATCTAAATCCGAATAGCCTCAATTATGTAGATCATAATCCCTCATCAAACCCCCTCCAACCTACAATGAAACTCAAAAAAGTGCTTGAGTACCTCTTCGGGCTGTTCTATTTGTGGGTAGTGTCCAGCATCGGGTAATTCTATCACATCGGGGTTATCGATCAATTCTTTATAGCGATTGGCCATATCCATGCCTGAAATGGTGTCCTGTAGGCCATCAATAAAACGGATAGGTATTTTGGTTTTTCGCAGCGATTCTACCCATCGGGTGCGGTAAGTTTTGCGCTCTCGCATGTAATGCATCAACTTATGGGTTACCTGTTGCCCATGGTTGTAATTGACCAATTGCCAAAAGGCATTCAATTCTTTGTTGGTTGGTGGGTAGTCTTTCCCAAAAATAGAGGTCATGTTCTCCCTAAATTTCTTCTCTGTTAAAAACTTAGCTACGTACTTGCCAAATGGCCCCAACAACAAGCGCTGTATTGGTTTAGGATGATGCACTTCTGGAAAAAGCCCACCATTAAGTAAAGTGATAGAATGCAGTAAAACTCCATCTTCTTTAAACTGAACCCTATCTTGGTGCCGAGCCAACAACTCTTGGGCTACTGTATCTCCATAGTCATGGGCCAGTAAATGAACCTTGCACACTTTCTTTTTTTGTAAGAGCAGTTCCACCATATCTGCTTGATCCAAAATAGAATACTGATATTCCCTCGGTTTATCTGAAAACCCAAAGCCGAGGAAATCAGGCGCGAACACTCTAAACTTTTGAGAGAGTGAATCCCATATCTTGTACCAGTCCCAAGAGGCAGTGGGGAAACCATGTAGCAGTAACAGAACCGGAGCATCTTCAGGTACTTCATTGGCCTCTCTGTAAAAAACTTTATGGGATATATAATTGAAATAACTTCCTTTTTCTTTCCAATCTTCAGGGGTAATGTATTGCATGTTTGCTACAGGGTTTGTTTTAATGGGTTTTTGTTGAGATGTTAGGTTGTAAAGTCGATATTCAAAAATCAATGTTCCAACCCAACGACGTCCCATCTCAACAACTTCACAGATATCTGCTATTTCTGTTTTTATGGAGGTGTTGAGTCGTAAAGTCGAATTTTAACTTCCCGACGTCTCATCTCAACAACTTCACAAATTAACAGTTTCTGCCACTTCAGATACTATTTACCACATTTTCTAGCTAATTTCAAACATAGTAGATTTGAACGGTTATTTTTTTTGATAGCGAATGCGCTTACTTATTTTAAGTAAAAACCAAGGCATATTATGAGGCGATTTATGCGGCGAGGTGCTACTGGCAAACAACAAGACATTTCTTTTAAAGAGCAGTTACTGGCCTTTAAAAACCTGCCTTCTTTTTTCAAAATGATATGGGATACAAGCCCTGCTATGACCCTTGGCGATGTTAGCCTTAGGCTGATCAAAGCGGCACTTCCTCCCTTGCAGCTTTACATTGGTAAACTCATTATAGATGAAGTGATTTTACTCGCCGGCCAAGAAAGTGGTGCAGCCGATATGGAAAAAATTTGGTGGTTGGTCGGGGCAGAATTGTTGCTGGCCGTATCCTCAGATTTGATTTCAAGAGGGGTCACTTTACTTGACAGTTTGCTTGGAGATTTGTTTGCCAATAAGGTATCCGTTAAGCTGATCAACCATGCTTCCAAAATGGACTTGTACCAATTTGAAGATGCCGAATTTTACGATAAGCTAGAACGAGCAAGGCGCCAAACTACCAGCAGGGTAATTTTAATGTCGCAAGTGCTTACGCAAATACAAGACACGGTAACACTTATTTTTTTGGGTATAGGCTTGGCGATTTACAATCCCTGGCTCATTCTACTTTTAGTGGTAGCGGTAATTCCCTCCTTCATTTCAGAAAATTATTTTAACCAACAGGGTTTTTCACTGAGCAGGAGTTGGACACCCCAAAGGCGGGAATTGGATTACCTGCGCTACATCGGCGCCAGTGACGAAACCGCCAAAGAAATCAAAACCTTTAATCTATCAGATTTTCTCTCAGGTAGGTTTAAGGAAGTGTCTGACAAGTATTATGAGGCTAACAGAAAGCTATCCATAAAACGGGCCTCTTGGG
>CAKZMZ010000238.1 GCA_937129345.1 uncultured Thalassovita sp.
GTACTTGCTCATCAATAAAATGCCGCATTTCAGATGAGGGCTGCCCTTCAAAATCTGCGCTGTAAACTTTCTCTTTAAATACTGCCAAATCGTGCTCGTCGCCTAATAGCGTAGAAAGGTCAGAAAGCGAATCGGTGTATGCATCGAGCATGCTAGGCCATAGTTCTTCCAAAAATTTTAACTGATTCCATAGGTATTTTACCCGCTTGCGCCACTCGTGGTAATCATGTGGATCTTTAGAGCCATTGGCTTGTTCGCATTGTTTTTTCCCCTTTTTGTAGGTCTTTTTCAACCCTGCAGCCCAGCTTTTAAAAGCTTCATTTTTAAGTGGCCATTGATGCAGGCGATCTTTTAAAGTACGCAATTCTTTCAAAATTTCTTCTCGCAGCTCGGTTTGATCTCCAATTTCCTCAAAAAGCGCTTTCCTTTCTGCTACCAACTTTTTCCTAAAATCTGAAATTTCATCTTGCAAGTTGTCATAATCCGATGCTGTGGCAATCTCTAACAGTTTATCTACCGTTTCGATCAAGGCAGTAGCATCTCTTAAGCCAGAAAGCTTTCGACCTATGTCTCTATAATCTATGTTTTCTTCTTTGTAATGCCCTTCACCAATCTCCTTTCTTATCAATCTCAGAAGGGCACGCATCTTCTTTATCGTTTTCCTTACTGTATGTATGGCCTCGTGCTCATCTTCGGGATTTTCTAAACTTGAAAGCATGGTATTGCTTAAGTTTAGGGCTATATCTGTAACATTTCTTTTTACCGATTGATTGGTTGAGAAGGTTTCCGCCATACTTATATCTATCTTCTATTTCTTATCATTATTAACTCCTCAATAATATGCGAGAATTGATGTAAACTATAAAGCTTTTTTCAAAAATTTTAAGGAAAAATATATTTAAAGTCGATGGGAAATGTAAACAAGCTTAAATCCATTGAAAGCAATGATATTTTCATAAAAAATTGATATTCAATGAGTTATAACTGTTTTAGGCGTTTTATCTAAAAAATATTTACCTTATTTTTGTAAATAGATATTAATGCAGCTAATAAAAACTACATGTGTAAGTTTTTATAGTGAATTCTAAATTTAACATTATGAATACTAGACTGACAAAAACAAGCGACAACATCGATCAAGAAATGCAGAAACTTAGAGATGGTTTTATGGCATTGAAACAAAAACGGGAAAAGCTCCAGAAAAAAATTGACGATTTTAAAAAAAGAAGTGCTTAGGCTTCTTTCTTAAAACCGTAGGGGCAATGACGGCAGCCGTTTTTACAGCAATAACCTCTTTTCTTGAGATAATGCGCTGTAAAAACGAGCTTACCGTCCTCATAATAGTAGTCTTCTTTACTAAATTTCCGCTTCTTGCCTCTAAAATTCATTAGTTGTTATTTTCTTTAAAGTGAAAACCTCCGTTAGGAATCACACCCACGGTAAACTCATCTATTTTTTCTCCATTTTCTGGATTGTAGCGCATAATTTTGCCATTGCTCACAAAATCACCCGCATCGCTGCCAATCAAATATCCACTTTCGGGATCAAAACCTAAGCCGTACAAAGAGGCGGAAAACAAAGCACTGCTAGGCAAATCGGTGGCATCTACAGACATCTTGTAAATACTACCTGCTAAGGTATAAAATATATGCTCGCCATCGCTGTCTATTACCAAATTGCTCGGTCTAGATTGAAAATCATCAAAATCAAAAATAAACTCAATCACATTATTTGTCGGGTCTAATTTATACAAGCTACCAGACTCCTCTAGACCAGAAAAATCTGGTAAAAACTTACCTGCACAAAGCACCCAAATTTTCTGGTTTTTATCTTCTACAACCCCAACAGGGCTACTACCGACCAAAACATCTTCTATAAGGGCATCTGTGGCAGTATTTATTATGCTCACTTTATCGTCGCTAGAAAAACCGCCTGAGCAAGGCACATAAAGTTCTCCATTGCTATGCAACATCATTTTACCAGGGCCCAAAGCAGTAGTAATTTCACTGCTTACGGTATAGGTATTTAAATCGATAACGGCCAACTTGCCTTCTGTACCATCAGACCAAAGGCTTACATAGGCTTTATCTTCATCCACACCAAAAAAATGTCTAGGCAGTGCTAAGTTCTCTATGGTAGCAATGCTCTCAAAAGTCTCTGCGTCGGCCACTTCCACTTTATTAGCATTGTTCACTACCATAAATATTTCTCTATTATGTACAGCAACCGATTGGAGGATATTTCCCAGTGGCCTATTATTTACTATTTGAAAAACATTGTTGCTCACGGTGTTGGTACTGTAATCAAAAAAGCTTACTGTGCCCGTTCCATTTTGGAAAGGCCCTTCATTCGCAATAAGAAAGCCATTCTCGTATTGTGCAGCATTGGGTTCATTAGGTGCCGTAGGCTCTACCTCAGGATCATCGCCGTCGCAGGCAAATAAAAAGCCTATGAAAAAAAAGTAAGATAAAATTTTAAGAAGCTTCATGTTAAATATTAAAGTTGGGTTTTATAATGATTCCGAATTGATAATTTCTCCCTGGCATAGGGCGCCATTCCATTACTTCATAAGTCTTGTTAGCAATATTGTAAATTTGTGCTTGCAGATCTACTTCTACCAGTTTGTGCTTTAAGGTGTAAGAAGTTAAGAAATTGGCCAGCATAAAGCCTGGCAACGCAGATGTATTACTGTTGGTCGTGTAAACTTGCCCGTTGTATTGCTGCTGCCAAGTAAGTTTCAACGCATCATGCTTAAATGTGAAATTGGCGCTTCCTGTATGGACGGGCGTGTAAATCAATTGATTGCCTTCGTTGCTTCTGTTGGCCTCATACGCTTTTTCTATAGTAGATTTTGTGTGATGATAGCGGAGCAAAAGATTAAATTTCCCTCGAGGCAGGGTCTTTTCTAATTCCCAAGCAGCTTCTAGCCCTCTTGCCCAAACTTGTTGTACATTTTCAGGCGACCAAAAACCATTGCCCGGTCGCCACAAAATCCAATTGCTTATTTTATTGCTAAAGGCAGTAAGTTTTAAGCGAGAGTTGAGTCCGGCCAAATCTTGCTGAGCTTGTATGCCTACCTCTTGAGACCAGCCTGCTTCGGGTTGCAGGGCCGAATTGCCGCCGGGCTGCCAGTACAAGTCATTGAATGTTGGTAAACGATACGAGCGCGACAGCTTGGCCAATACGGTTAAAAATGTAAGAGGTTGATACTCTACCCCGAGCGTAGGTACCAAAGGCGCATTTTCATACTCTGCAAACTCCTGCCTTACACTCATACGGGCACTTAGTTTACTCGCTTGATCTTGGTATTTTACAGAAGCCAATAAAGAGGCTCTATGCTGGTTTTGTACTTGATCGAGGTAATTGGCATTGCTCCCCAATAAAAATTGATGCTGCACACCGCCCTGCACTAAAAACCAATCATTAACCTGCCAATTGGCCTCTGCCTCATTAATCCAGGTCTGGCTTTTACTCAAACTTTCTAATTGTATATCGGGGTCTTTAAAAAGTAATTCTTCTGTAGTATAACCGCTTTGTAGTTTCCAATCAATTTGTTTGTGGTAGCCTGTCCAAGTGAGTAGCATTCTTGCAAAGCGGTCGTCTTGGGTGGCACGGCTGCTATTTTCGGTGAGTGTTGCAGGGATTTCTCGCTCGTTTTCCTGCCCCCAAAACCTAAATGCCAATTGTTGGTTTTTTGCAAAATTTACATAATTTTCTAGTAATATACCGCGCTGCCTAAAAGCGGCATGGGCCATACTTTCTCTCGGCGTATTTGCCTTCGCTCTGTTGTTAAATGTAAAATCATTTTCTGCTTTGCTTTGAAATACCTTGGCAGAAACAAACCAATCTTTGCTGCCATAGCTTGCTGAGTAGGACTGAAAATGCTTGCCAAAACTACCAAAAACCTGTGCTATGTTAGCTTGTATTCCACTATTAAATTGAGGCTCATTTTGTAAATATAGCGTGCCACCTACCGCGCCACTTCCCCAAAGTGCGCCTTCCCCGCCCAATTGCAGTGCAGCTCTATCAACCAAGTTTGCTGGCAATAAAGAGAAATCTAATTGCCCGTTCATAGTACTTTGTAGGGGCATGCCGTTCCAAAGTACGGCGGTGTGGCTTGCGCCCATGCCTCTAAATGAAGAAGTGCTTAAACTACCTGCTCCGTAAGATTTAATATAAACAGGTGAAATATTGGCCAATAGCTCGCCCATGCTCAATGCCTGCTGATTTCTGATTTGCGCACTATCAAAAGTAAACACTTGAGAACCCGTGCTAAAATGCTGTAAACGGCTGGTTTCTACTTGCACGCTTTCAAGCAGCCAAGTACTATCAGAAAAGAAGGCCTCTGATCGGGATTTGTCATCGGCAGACCCTAGGTTAAATTCTTGAGCGATGGAATTTTGAGCGAAAGCACAGGTTATCCATACAATTACACTAAAAAACCACCAAGCATATTTGGTCTTTAATTCCTTTAAATAATTCATTACAAATGATTTAACAATGAGCTAAACCATCCGTAACCGCAGTAAAAAATTGAAATACACAGGATGAACGGAGCAAGCACCGATCATGATGGTATTCTTTGCTTTTTTCCCGAAAGCTACGAATGAAAGTGCGAGGCAGGTCTTCTGACTTACTCTTCCTTACCGGCCTTCCCATTCCGTAAGGAACAGTGGCAGAGGTAGGTAAGGAGTTTGGATGAGCTTACAGCAGCGGGAACTGTCCAGGATTCTCACCTGATTCCCTTTTAATTTTCTTTCCCTGCCGGGAGAGAAAAACCAAACACATGGCAAATGTGAGAAAGTTTTTGGGATTAAAAAAGTAAAAATGCCATAAAGTGCAGGTGAGGTTTTTTATTTGAAAGACTTGGATACTTTCATGAGTGGGGAGACTTTTTGAAGCTTTTTGATTTTGCCCATCACTTAAAACATAACGGATTTAATTAGGCAAATTAAGCTAGGCTATGTAAGTAATTCCCTTTGTTATGCAAGCTACAAACTGAGGACGTTTATAGAATTTAGTTAGGCAAACTGTATAGCTATTAATAAGTAGCAGAAGCGGAGTCATGATTTTGACACAGGCCGTAAAATTAAGGCATAGACCTGTGCCAAGTGAATTTGAACAAAATGTATCATTCCTGATCTTGATGATCAGCCATCATTTTCTTATGATCTTCTATGATAGTTTCATGCTCACTCTTCATTTTTTCATGCTCTGACCTCATCTGTTCGTGGTCTGCTTGCATTTTTTCGTGTTCTGCCTCAAGAACCTCCATATCTTGGCCTCCTTTGGCATGACTATCTACTAAAGCCATGTGTTCCGCTACCATCGCCTCATGTTTTGCAATAAGATCCGCATGGCTTTGAATAATGGCCTCGTGCTGTGCCTCCATAGCAATGTGGGTAGAATCGGTCGCGCCCTCGCTTACACTTTTATGCTCAGAAACCATTTGATCATGCATGCTTTCCATATCGGCATGTGCCCCTTCCATTTCTTCGTGCTCTTTTTCCATAGCATTATGCTCCTCAACCATTTTTTTGTGTTCTTCTGATTCTGCCGGATCTGAGGCACAACCAAAAAATATTGAAGAGATTAGAAGTAGAGTAGTAAAAAATCTTGAAGTTGTTTTCATTATAAAAAATTTAGTTTAAAAATATCCCGCTAAAGTAGGTTATTTGCCTTGTTTAGTAAAGCTTTTTTAATAAATTAATTCATACTTTTAGCTGCAAACAAGCTAAAAGAACATACGTACCGCGAGAGTATAAGCTATATCTATAACCATTTCAGGGTTAACTCATCCCCTAAATCCCAACATAAACTTGTAACTTTGCAATGCAACAAACTTTTTCAATTATAAAATTTTCCAGATATGAAAGCGAAGCATTTTTTATACTTAATCGCCATAGGTTTGTTTGTGGTTTCTTGCGAAAATAGTAAGACAGGAAGCAATAAACTACCCGTTTTAGGCACCGTAGAAGAAGCCCAATACCAGTTTGTAAACCAAGACAGTGCAGAGGTTTCTCCTAAAACCTTTGAAAATAAAATTTACGTAACCGATTTTTTCTTTACCACTTGCCCCACCATCTGCCCTACCATGAAACAGCAGATGCTAAGGGTATACGAAGAATTTGAGAACAACGAAAATGTAATGCTGCTTTCGCACACTATAGATCCACAACACGATACCGTGGGCGTTTTAAGAACCTATGCCGAAGGTTTAGGCATTGCTTCTGATAAATGGATGATGGTAACAGGCGACAAAAAAGAAATATTTGATATTGCCGCCAAATACATGGTTTCTGCCTTAGAAGATGAAAGCCAACCAGGTGGTTTGGTACATAGTGGCGCTTTTGTTTTGATAGATCAAAATAAAAAAATCCGCGGCTATTACGATGGCACCAAAGAGATGGAAACCAACGAACTCATCGATGATATGAAGGTTTTGCTAAATGAATAAGAAAACGCTTACAATCTTAGGCCCGGCTTTAGTTGGTTTGGTGGTGGTGCTCATTTTACTTTATAGTACTCGAGCTACCGACCAAGGGGCGGAGTTGTATGCCGTACATTGCCAAAGCTGCCACATGGAGAATGGACAAGGTTTACGAGGTGTTATACCGCCAGTAGCCAAAGCCGATTACTTAAGTATCCACAGAGCAGAATTGGCCTGCCTCATTCGATATGGAGCTGAAAACCCTATGGTGGTAAATGGTAAAACCTACCAACAAGCCATGCCCGGTAATGAGCAACTCACCGAAACCGACATTGCCAATGTAC
This sequence comes from uncultured Thalassovita sp., assembly GCA_937129345.1. Taxonomy (GTDB): domain Bacteria; phylum Bacteroidota; class Bacteroidia; order Cytophagales; family Flammeovirgaceae; genus Chondrinema. Next base: position 6,775 of record CAKZMZ010000238.1, read on the forward strand.
TCAACTACGTGCTTAAGTCTTGGGGAAATGAGGAAAAACCGCTCTCATTACAAGAGGTGCAGAATCAATTAGAAGCTTGCGACTAGTTAGGTAAGCCGTGTACCGCCAAGTTCTTGTTTTTATAACTTTGCAAAGCAGTAACTTCTCGCCCAAACCAAGCAGGTTTTTTAAAATGTAGACTTTCTTTTTCGTCTTTAAACTCTACCTCTGCCACCATCAATCCCTTGTGCTGCCCAGAAAAAACATCTAATTCAATGGTATGCTTTCCAAAGGGAATTTCATAGCGGGTCTTTTCTACGGTTCGTTCTCCACAAAGTGGCAATAGCCTATCAAATTCCTTTTTGTGTATATTTATTTCGGCTTCCTTTCTTTGTAGTTTGCCTGTATTCTTTACTGTCATAAAATAATGCTGCTCTTTTTTTCTGATTCTAACCTCGTTGCCTCCTTCTTCAACAGCCAGATATCCTTGAAAGATAAGCTTACCTTTGGTTTTCTTTAAATTTTGGGGAACTTTAAGTATTAAAAATTTACGCTCAATTTCTACTGACATCTATCTAATATTTAAAGATGAAACAAAATATATTTCTATCAATCCTTTTAGCTTTCACCATTTTTGCTTGCTCCCAAAATAAGCAAGAAGCCATAAAAGAAAAACCGCCTCAAGGGCCAAACTTTATCATTATTCTAGCCGATGATTTAGGCTATGGCGATATAGGCTGCTTTGGCGCCACCGACATCAAAACTCCCAATATAGACCGGATGGCAGCCGAAGGCGTTAAATTTACTGCACATTACACAGCCTCTCCTGTTTGTAGTCCATCAAGGGCAGGTTTACTCACCGGCAGAAATCCACACCGCATGGGCATTGAAGGCGTATTTTTTCCCAATAGTTTTACAGGTATGCCCACAGAAGAAAACACCTTGGCAGAATTGCTAAAAGAGAACGAGTATGCAACAGGAGTTGTAGGCAAGTGGCATTTGGGGCATCATCACCAATATTTGCCCTTGCAAAATGGTTTTGATGAATACTACGGCATTCCATACAGTAATGACATGGCAAGTGTGGTTTACATGAAAGGCAATGAAGTAGATTCCTTTAAAGTGGATCAACGTTATACCACCCGCACCTATACTGAAAAAGCAGTAGATTTTATCCAAAGGCATAAAGAAGAACCTTTCTTTTTATACTTGGCGCACAACATGCCTCACGTGCCTATTTACGCTTCTGAAAAATTTTTGGGCACTTCTGAAAGAGGCTTGTATGGCGATGTAATACAAGAAATTGATTGGAGCGTAGGCGAAGTATTGAATACACTTGAAAAAGAAAACCTGCTTGAAAACACCATTGTGGTTTTTAGCAGCGACAACGGACCTTGGTTGGTCATGGAAGACCATGGCGGCTCAGCTGGAATTTTGAGAGAGGGCAAACAATACACTTTTGAGGGCGGTATGCGGGTGCCTACAGTAGCTATGTGGAAGGGAAAGTTTCCACCACAGGAGTATGCAGAAACGAGTTTGCAAATGGATTGGGTACCCACTTTTACCCATTTGGCAGGCGTAAAACTAGACCCTAGTAAAGCTTACGATGGCCTGAACCTTACCGACGCCTTAATGAACCAACAGCCCATCACCGAAAGAGACTATTTGTATTTTCATTACAACCACGATGATTTGCGCGCCATGCGCTCTGGTAAATGGAAATTGAAATTACCTTTTGAGGGTTTTGATGGCGCTGTTTGGATGTCTGCCGTTCCTGCCCATGATACTTTATTATTTAACCTAGAAGAAGACCCTGGTGAAACCACCAACCTAGCCAAAGAAAATCCTGGCCTAGTACGAGAGCTCAGCACAAAAATGACAACCTTAAGAAACGAAATGGGTGCGTTTCTGCCTGCTATTCCAACTAGGTCAGGTGCAGACAACAGCCATTATGAATACTTGAGGTCTAAAAGGGAAAAACAGTAGTCACTGTAAGCTGATCTATTGTTGAGTTGGTACGTTGAATTTACTACTTCTTAACCTACCAACTCAACAACTTTACAAAACACAGCTTTTTCCTATTTGAGGTTTACTCTACTGCATAAATTCTACCTCATGAGCTCCCATCTCCACACTTCATCGCTAGGGGCTACAGGTATATTTCTGATATACGTCATGCCGAGCTTTCTTAAAACATGAATAGAAGCATCTTCTGTGGGAGTGGTGTGCGCCTTAATGCCTTTGGCATCGTGCTCAAAAGCATAGTCAATGAGTGCAGATGCTGCTTCTGAGGCCAAGCCCATATTTTTAAAAGGGGGCAGTATTTCATAAACGATTTCTACAAAACCAGAATCGTCTGGCCCTGCTTTAAACCCGCCTACACCTATTAGTTTTTTGCTCCGTTTCGATGTATAAAGAAACATATTCCAAATAGAACTGCCGCCGGCATCTACAAAGGCCTCGTAAGACTCTTTTAGTGCCGATACAATGATACTATCGGTAAGCCATTGAATGGGTTTTTCCGTTTCTAAGAGAAATGAAAGTCGCTCCAAGTCTTCATTAATGGCCGCTTGGTATGCCTGTGCTGTAAAGGTTAACAGATTGAGCCTGCTAGTTGTAATCATTAAGTCCTCCTCAATTGTGAATAATTGGATAAATCGAGCTCTTAAATTTGATATATTATGAGATAAAAAAACAAGTTTTTATTTCACTTTTTTAAAAGCAAATTATTTTTTATAACCGTTCCAAATTAGCCGAACGTATGTGCATTGAGAAAAAAAATCTCCCTAAGACTCGATGTATGGTTGAGAAGGCTGCCATTCACCAAATCTTAGGGAGTTACAAACTCAATTATTGGTTTTTTTTACTCTTAAAATAGATCCAATCCAGTACAGTTACTACGTTTGCGTCTGCTTCTTCGGTATCAAAAGTAAAATAGATATCTTGTTTGCCTTCAACACTTTTTACAGCAACATCTATTTCTTCAAGACCCATACGGGTGAGTGACTGTTCTAATTCAATACTGCCTAGCAATTCGCCATCAGGAGCACCTGCCCTAATCTCCATAGTGCCGCCTTTGGTGATGCCCGGTGCAAAAGCCACCTTAGCAGTAATGGTATTAATGCCTGTCATATCAATATCCTGCATCATAAAGTAGCCTCCTTTAGAGCCAATCACAATGGTCATATCTTCTTCTACTCCAGGCGTTTCAGCAGCTTTAACAGGGAATTTTGGTGCGCCTTCGCCTTTATCGTAATTTTCCGCTTGTATGCGGGCATTTCTAATAATCACCCTTTCACTTGAGGTTAGTGGGCCAATCACTTCGCCTCCTTTATCAGTATAGCTAGCCGTAAGTACGTAAGCGCCCTCTCCTTTGCCATTCATGTGGGCAGAGCTGTTTAAAATACCTTGGTACGCTAATTTCTCCACTTGTTGTTTTTCACCTCCTAAAGAAAGAATGTAGCGCACCATTTGGTTGGCTTGCTCTTGGGTTAAAGATGGATGTGCTGCCATGGCTGTTTCACCCCAAACACCTCCACCACCATTGATGATTTTACCAGACAGATACTCAACCGCATCTGTTTCACTTTGGTATTTTTTAGCAACATCTTGGTAAGATGGACCAATTGACTTATTGGCTTCTTTATGGCAAGAGTAGCAATCTGATTTTTCCATCAATTGTTTACCCATAGCGCCTAATGAGGCATTGACCAAAGCTTGGTGTCCTTGCGCTGCTTCGGTTACATCGTACCCCTCGGGCAAGTAATTCATGGTTACAATGATATTATCTGTATTGATGGTACCTGCCTCGGTACTTCCATCTTCTTGATCGGATACTTTTATGCTATAGTTCAATTTAAAAGGTTGCCCATCTAAAAAGAAAGAACTATTGCCCTGATCGAATTCCCAAGCCAAAGTAGCCGGCTCATTGCCTATCCTTAATTTTTTGGTTGCTTCTGAAACTTCGCCTTCTTTGTCAGAAACTTTTAGAGCTACCGTATATTCCCCAGGAGTTTCAAATGTATAATTTACATCTGCCTCAGTAGAAATAACTTCGCCATTCTCTTTCAATTTCCATTCAAATTTCAGCTCGTCACCATCATAATCTAGGGAATTACGCCCTGTTAATTGTACTTGCATAGGAGCCGCACCAACGGTTTTATCCGCTTCTAACTTAGCTACAGGCGCACGGTTGCCTTCAATGTATTCAATGCGTGCTAGTTTACTTTCTGGATTTTGCGAAAACCAACCTCTACCGTATTCTAAAATGTACAGTGCCCCATCTGGCCCATACGCCATATCGATAATATTATCAAAGTGCATATTGGGCAAGAAGGGAATCATTTTATCAAAGTTGCCTTCTTCATCAAAGTTTACAATAAAAATCCATTGGCGCATCCAATCGTACACCAGTAATTTACCATCAAAAAAGTCTGGGAAACCGATACCGCTTTTCTCATACCTATCTGCATAAAAAACGGGGCCGGCCATGGCATTTCTTGAGCCTGACCCAACGGCTGGAAACTCTTCAGATTCATTGTAAGGATACCAAACCATGGCAGGTCTGGCTGGTGGTAATTCCTGCGCCCCTGTATTATTGGGCGAATTATTAATCGGCTTTTCAGGGTTAAAAGCTTCTCCCGAGGTATTGGAAACAAAGTCAAAATCTTTGTAGGATTTGTTATCTCCAATAAAATAAGGCCAACCATAATTGCCTGCTGTTTTGGCTTGGTTCATTTCATCATGTCCCCTAAAACCTCTTGTAATGGTATCGCCTCTGGCATCAGGCCCTACATCACCCCAATATAAATATCCTGTTTTGGCATCTACAGAAATCCTAAACGGATTGCGGCAACCCATTACATAAATTTCTTCTCTGCCTTCTCCATTAGTGAATAGATTGCCTTCGGGGATGCTATATGTGCCATCATCTTCTGGTTTTATTCTTAAGATTTTACCACGCAAATCGTTGGTATTGGCTGCAGATTTTTGAGCATCCCACGGGCTGCGGCCGTCTCTCTCGTCAATTGGCGCATAGCCTTCTGAGGCATGAGGATTGGTATCATCGCCAGTAGAAATGAACAAATTGCCATTAGGCCCAAATTCTAAAGAACCACCTGAGTGGCAGCACTCTTCGCGCTGGGTCGGGATTTCTAAAAGTACTTTTTCAGACTCAAAATCTAATGTACTGTCTTTGAGCACAAAGCGGGAAACATGCTGCTTGGCCTCATCACCGGCAGGAGAATAGAATAAATACACCCAATTGTTTTCTTTGTAATTAGGGTCGACCGCTATGCCTAACAAACCATCTTCTTGCCCATTGTACACATTGAGTTCAGCAATTTGCTTGAGTTCACCTGTAATAAGGTTTTGAACTTTCACTGCCCCTCTCCTTTCTACAAAGGCAATGTGGCTTTCGTCCAAAAAGTCGAACTCCATCGGCTCGTATAAGTTCTCGGCAAATACTTTTTTAATGAAGCGGTTTTCTTCGGGCACCGGCTCAGAATAGGCCCGTCCAAAATCTAAAGGCTGCAAAGAACCCATGGCATATTGAATGCCTCCCCACAAGTGGCTCAGATACAGTGGATCAGTAAATGATTCTTCGGTATGGCCCATGCCTGTGTAAAAAGCCCTGCCACCATCGTACTCATGGTACCATGCCATTGGGTGCTCGGCACCGTTGGTGCCCCCTTCGTAGGTAGTTTCATCTAAGTTAATAAGCACATTAATGTCTGGATTGATTGATTTGTAATTGTACCATTCATCGTCTCGCTGCCAGCGGTCGGGTAAAGAGTCGGTAGCCGGGTGGTCTCTTTTAAGTATCTCTACCGAAGCATTGCGCACATTGGGATTGTTGGGATGCCCGTTAAAATAGGCGCCTGCCATCTTGCCATACCACTCCCAAGCATACTCAGTATCAGCAGCGGCGTGTACTCCTACAAATCCACCGCCTGCTTGTATGAAGCGCTCGAATTGACTTTGCTGCACTTGGTCTAAAATATCTCCCGTTGTATTGAGGAAAATGACTACATTGAAATTTTTGAGGTAGGCCTCTTTAAAAATAGAGGCGTCTTCAGACATCTCCACTTCGAACCCGTGCAACTGACCGAGCTTTTTTATGGCTTCCTGCCCAACCTCTATAGATTGGTGCCTAAAGCCAGCTGTTTTGGAAAATACAAGCACCCTTGGCGTTTGTTTGCTACCAGAAAAAACGGTGAAGTAGATTAATATAGCGCTGATGATACCAGCACCAATGATCAGTATTTTTTTCATTTTCATATAATTGGTAAAAAATCAAAATTAGTAGATTTTCCCCAAAATAATATTGCCTTGAGCTAAATGTCATGGTGCAGCCTTATATATGTGGTTTACAATCAATGCAGCATTGCTCAAATTTTTAAATAAATACCTGCATTATAAGCCGGTGCGGCCAAGATCCTTTTGGCATTTACGGCAAAGCCAGCGCCTACACTAAAGCCCCAATTATCCTTTACCTCGTAAACCAACTCAGGATTAAAGCCTATGAACTCTATGTTATTTGAAAAGATGCCGTTGTTGGGTATAAAATCTTCATTGCCGTTCATCAGTGGCGTTCTGCCATCTATGCGCATAATGGCCCAAAAGTTAGAAAAGTGATAGCCGCCCTCAAGACCATATCTAATTTCATCTGAAAAGCCTTGGGTACGGTTATTAAAACCAAGCATGGCACTGGCATAAAACTTTCCACCTCCAAAAGATTTACTGGCATCTATGCTAATCATTTGGTTAAACTCACCATCACCCGTTTGCAGAAGGCCGCTTGCACCACCCGATGGATTGCCCAAAGGTAAACCCAAGGTAAGCAAGGCAGAAACAGCCACTCCTTTGTTTATGATGTTATATTTGAACCCAATATCTGTATCGCCTAAGGAGTTGACAGACTCCCCTTCTTGCACCAATTCGCCACTGGCATCTTCCACCCTGTTTAAAGTAGAGCGACTAAAAAAAGGGAAATACACCGTAGTGGTTAGCTTATCAGTAATTCCATATTCACCATAGAGGTAAGTGGCGTGAAACCCTGTAGTGGTAATATCCACAATATCGCCTGCTGGGGTAAAATAGCTGTCTGCAATGATGCTGTACTGTCCTAATTTAAAATAGCCACTGCCTTTGGGCTGGGGCCAGCCTCCACCGGCATAACTATTGGCTGCATAAAATAATGCTAGAATTGCTAGGATAAATTTCAATCCTACTTTTATAAAGCTTTGTTGTTTCATGATCAGTATTTTTATCGGAAAGTGAAATCAATTTTCGAAGGCACCACGGCCAAAAGGAACGCCAAAAGGTTTGCAATAGACCATAACATAGCTGTACACATTGAACAAATCTGCTTGGTCAAAATCGTAAAATTGTGCTCCCCTCGTTTCCTTTAACTCGCCCAATTCAATGCCACCACTAATGCTGTTTTCATTGTTGGTCAAGTAAATAAATAATCCAGGACCATTGGAGGCGACGAAATCATCTTCAAAACTTAACCGAACCGAACTTTCACCAAGCAATTCCATTTTAAAGCTGCCTTCTACGCGGTAGTTGTTCAAGCCTTGAAAAGTGCCCGTTCTTGCGTCTGTGTTGGTACTGCTAACCGTAGCTGCACCTGCCGTTACCAAAGCTGTGTCTGAAACTGCGTTGGCCTCTACAATCAATTGTGTAGTACCACCATTTACCGCAGTAGCCAAACCATTTTGGTTAATTTCAATGATGGAATTATCCAAAGAGCGCCAATTGAGGGCGACGTCTTCCATTTCACCTGAGGTATTGAAAAACAAGGCGATGAATTGAAAGCTTTCCCCTACTTTTATAGTGTCTGCAGAAGAAACGATTTGAACACGTTCAGGGAAAATCTCTTCTTCCAAAACATCTGTGCCAATGCAAGAGGTAAGAGATAAGGCAATGGCCAATAGGTATATCCACTTGTTCATAGCTTAAATTTTATAGAAACCTAATTTTGATGCTAAATTAGATGAATACGCAATCAAAAAATGTCAGCGGGATAACATTGGATAAAAATTATCGCATCAATAAAAGATGCGCTAATTCTAAGGAATCAAAATAGATATATTAAGCCAAGAAAGAAAAGAAAAGATGGTCGAATAAATATTTATTGCTTTTTCATATCTCCCCTAAAAAACACGGGCTTTAAAGATACTTGCAACCAAAACCAATTGGCCAATTCACTTTCGCTGCCGCCTTTTAAATAAGCCAAAGCCTCAGAACCAAACATGTGGGAATAGCCACCCTGCACCGTAAGCATTTCATAAGGTTTATAGGTAAAATGATAATCTACTTCAAGCCCCAGTTGCGAAGTAAGGTCTGTATTTACTAAGGTAGGGTCAGGTACATTGGCCTGTGAAGAAAAGTTGTGGAAATCTAACTTACTCGTAAACTTCTCGGAATGTTGGTAAGTGAATTTGAGCATGATATCATTTAGCCCAGCAGGTGGTGTATAGCCTAAATAGAAATAGTCCATAATACCAAAG
>CAKZMZ010000239.1 GCA_937129345.1 uncultured Thalassovita sp.
TCCGATTTAGATCGAAATGAATAGGAAAATGTCAAAGTATAATAGAAAAATGAAAATTAATTGCTGGAGGGCACTTTCTGAAAAGAAGGCAAAAGATTGAAATTACACAGGCCCGAATCTCGGTAAACCCCCAATAGGTTCGTTCAACACATGGAAAAATTCAGTGGGGTCCCCTAGACCCACGTGAATTTGATTCGTAAGCCTACGGGCAACTACAGGTCTTTGTGGTCTGGGAGCAGTTCATCGATTTTTTTGATCGGATGTTCCTTTATCCTCTTCAATGTATCGGTGAGCCACTTCAACGGGTCGATGCCATTGGCGGCACAGCTACCGAAAAAGGAATTCATCATTGCGGCACGTTCGGCCCCCTTGTGGGAGCCAGCGAACAGATAGTTCTTCCGTCCCAAGGCCAATGGGCGGATCTTATTTTCTATCAAGTTGTTACCGTCGCGGCGCGATCAAGTTCCAGTCTACCATCTCCGAGTATCCTCTCCAGCTTTGGCCACTGGTTGAGCAGATATCCGACGGTCGGGGCCTGTAGGACGGCCCAGGCATGGAGTTCCTTTAAAAGCGGTGCGATGTGCTCCTTCCGGTAGCGATAGCGGTCCTCTGCATCCATGTCCTTCTTTCTGGTGACGGCCTCATAGGCATATATTTCCTTGAAGATGCCCAGGGCATGGTCGGAGCGCTTGCGGTCACTGACCCTTGCGTCCACGAACTTCCGTCGGGTATGTAAAGCTTTACATATTTACAAAAATGTATAGTAAAATGAAAGCCCAGAAACATTGATGACAGAAAAGGCTTTGTTCCTGAGCATATTTCTCCAACTGATCTTTAAATAATTCTTGAACATTCTGTAAAAATTTAGTTGATAGGTACCAGCAATTGGCCTGATAATGCCCGGTCTAAGTAATTTGATAACCTCTATAAATAATGCTGCTCGGGCTTTGTTAAAGCCTGTTTTTTTGTGGTTTCTCTCAAAACTTTCTACTAAATCGCCTTCGATATCTTCCGAATAGTCTAGGTGGCAGAACCACCGAAAAAACATGAGCAGAAGCTGGGGAGGTATTTTTTTATCCATGATACAATCAATTGTTGAAGGAGATATTAGGGACAGCGTTCCATAGACTGATCCGTTGTTCTTTTGTTTCCCTTAGTACTTGTATACCAAAATTGGTCACCTTAAAGTAACGTTTCCTCTTCCCTCCTCTCTCTTGGGTAGATTCGCCGAATGCAGAAGATAAATAGCCCTTTTTTTCGAGGCGCCTCAATACGGTCTGTATGGAACCTATACTTACCTTTCTTTTTAACCTGTTCTCTATTTCATCTATGATGGCTATACCGTAGGCTTTTCCATCTAAGATGGCGACGGTCAGCATAACGATTTCTTCAAATTCTCCTAAATGGTGCTTGCTCATAAACTTATATTTACCTCAAATGTAGTTTTTATAAAAGCTTTTAGCAAATACTTTAAAAAGTGTTTTTACCTTACTTGTAGTTTTTAATATTTGAAAGACGTGTATCTCTTCTTTTACTACTACTCATGCCCCGAGATTGGTTGCAGATTTTGCAATATCAATAGCCGCCAAAGTACTTTAAGTAGTTTTAAAAAAGTTTGGGATTAGCCGGTTTAACTCTTGACCAAGATAGGCCTTACCCTTTATAAAAGGTGGAATACTTCCTCTTTCAAAAGTATGATTTAGCACAGCAGTAGCGGTTAATTTTCGTTTTCTTTGTATTACCCAATAAGATGTTCAAACTAAAATAATAGTTCAAATATTTGGAATTGAATAAACTAATGCTTTAGTTTGAACTAAAATATTAGTTTGATACTGAATTAGCACTTGAATATATGAAAGAATTGACCAAAGCCGAGGACGAAATCATGCAGATTTTATGGAGACTCGAATCGGCATTTGTGAAAGACATCATCCATGAGATGCCCGAACCCAAGCCTGCCTATAATACCGTTTCGACCATTGTGCGGATAATGGAGCAAAAAGGATTTGTAGGTTATGAAAAGCAAGGTAAGTTTCACAAGTACCATCCGCTCATTAGCAAAGAAGCCTACACAAGAACTATTATGAAAGGGTTTGTGAAGCGGTATTTCAGTGGTTCTTATCAACAATTGGTCTCGTTTTTTACCAAAGATGAGCAACTAAGTGTAGGAGAACTAGAACAATTGGTAGAAGAACTAAAGCGCAAGAAATCATGAGTAATTTTATTATTGAGTTAGCCTCGATTCATACAGCATTTATTGTAGGCTACTGGCTCTTACTCAGAAAAGAAAAGCAATATGGCACCATGCGCTTTTATCTGATAGCAGTAACATTATTGGCCATATTCATCCCATTGTTTGAATTGCCCGACCCGTTCTACACACCGGTACATACTTCTAAGGTGATAACACCTCAAACTTTATCAGTAGAAGAATTCGAGCGATTGCCAATAGAAGAGGCTACTGATTGGGGCGCTGTTACAGCCATCACGGTATATGCAGGTATTAGTTTACTCTTCCTCTTAAGTTTGCTCAAGAGTTTAAGGCACATAGTTCGTATTAAGAACGGGAGCATTCTCCAACAAATGAGTGGCACTAAAATCAGGAAGGTCAACGATTTAAAAGGCAGTTTCTCTTTTTTAAATTGGATTTTCTTAAGCGATGAAATAGTTAACAATGCTGATGATTACAAGATTATACTAAAACACGAAAAGGCACATGCCTATCTGGGGCACACCTACGATTTGCTCTTTTTTGAGCTTTTTAAAGTCTGTTTTTGGTGGTTGCCCACAGCATGGTATGCTATAAAGGAAATAAAGACAATACACGAGTATCAAGCAGATGCCCATGCTATCGACGTATGTGGGGTTGAGCGGTATTCGTCTATACTGATCAGGTCTACTCTGAAAACCAATGGATGGCGCTTGGCCAGCTCCTTTCATGACAGTCTCATTTTAAAACGTTTAAAAGCAATGAAAGAACAGAAAAAGAAAGTAAGCCCCTGGAAATTGAGTGTATTAAGTATACTACTGGCGACGCTATTTGTGGTATTTGCCTGCACCGAAGAAGTTGATCTTATCGAAGCAGAAAACGACCTGCCTATAAGTGGGCAAGATAGTGAAGTTTTCACAGTGGTAGAAAGCGAACAACAGTTTCCGGGTGGAATCGATGCATTCTATTTACACATGAAAAAAGAAATAAGATATCCGAAAGAAGCGAGGATCAATGGTATAGAAGGAAAAGTTTGGGTGCAGTACATTATTGAAAGGGATGGTTCAGTCTCAGATGTAAAAGTACTGAAAGGTATTGATGATCTTATAGATGAAGAAGCCGTAAGAGTGCTTGAAAGTCTCCCAAATTTTAAGCCTGCATCCCAAAGGGGCAAAACTGTAAGGGTGAAAAAAGCAATACCCATCCAGTTTAAATTAGATCCAGAAAAAAAGAATCCCGACGATACGCCACAAGGTATAATTACTTTTGAAGAGGTACAAGATATCGAATCCAAACTTAAAATAGATGTTAGCTATGTAGATGGGGCTTGGACCGGTACGGTTTACGATGAGGACACGGGGCAAGCAATACCGGGTGCAAACATCGTAGTAGCCGGAACTACTCAAGGAACCGTTTCGGATCTAGATGGCACTTTCACGTTGACCACTGGGAAGAATGCCAAATTGGCCATATCTTTTATGGGGTATAAGAGTGTGAAGTTAAAAGCTGATAAATAGTCTTGCCACACCAACAGTAAAAAGCCTCAAACTACTAGAGTTTGAGGCTTTTTTATATGTGCTAAAGTGAAAGTGGTTTAGGAATCTTCATACATATCAGA
>CAKZMZ010000240.1 GCA_937129345.1 uncultured Thalassovita sp.
GAATGCAAGGCAAAGAGGTTACCGAAGAAACCGCACAGTTGATCACAGAGTTATATCCACAAGACAAGGCCATGGGGCATAAGTTTGGAGATTTAAGAGGCATTTGGAGCATTAAGTTTGCTAAGGCCGACTTGAAAAAACTACTTCAAACAACCGAGTAAACCTCATTTTTGAACAGACATTTTAGTCTATTTTTTATATAATTACCACTACCATGGATGTAGAAATATTATCTAGAGTCCAATTCGCTTTTACAGTTGCATTTCATTACATCTATCCTCCACTCAGTATAGGTCTGGGCATGTTCCTGGTCATTTTTGAGGGAATGTACCTAAAGACTAAAAATCCTATTTACGAATCTTTAACCAAGTTCTGGATAAAAATATTTGCCCTTACTTTTGGTATAGGTGTGGCTACGGGCATTGTCATGGAGTTTGAGTTTGGTACCAATTGGGCTACTTATTCTCGTTATGTGGGCGATGTATTTGGAAGTGCACTCGCCGCTGAAGGGCTTTTTGCTTTCGCTTTAGAAAGTGGTTTTTTGGGTATTCTTTTATTTGGGTGGAATAGAGTTAAACCTTGGGTGCATTTTGTATCTACCATAGGCGTATTCTTTGGTTCTATGTTTTCTGCCATCTGGATTGTAGTGGCCAACAGTTGGATGCAAACGCCCGCTGGTTTCAAAATTGTTGGTGAAGGCATGCATGCCCGCGCTGAAATTACCGATTTTTGGGCCATGGTTTTCAATCCCTCCAGTGTGGACAGGATAAGCCATGTTTGGATAGGTGCTTTTCTTGCCGGAGCATTTTTAGTTTTAAGTGTGCACGCTTATTATTTACTCAGAAACAGACATGTTGCTCAATCAAAAGTGGGTATCAAAGTCGCCTTAGTAGTAGCTGCCATTTTTTCATTGTCGCAATTGTTTACTGGTCATCGCTCAGCCGATGGTGTTGCCCATAACCAACCGGCCAAATTGGCCGCTATGGAAGGCCACTTTGATAGCCTGGCCGTTGCCGATATGTATATTATGGGATGGGTGGATAAAGAGGAACAGCAAGTAACAGGCATTTCCGTGCCTAAGGGGCTTACTTTTTTACTCCATCAAGATTTTGAAACTCCCGTGTTAGGGCTTGAGGCTTTCCCCGAAGATGAAAGGCCTACACAAATAAATGCTATATTCCAGTTTTACCACCTTATGGTAGCCATTGGCATGGCGCTTATTGGTTTGAGTCTTTTCGGACTTTTTCTCATGGTTAAGGGTAAGCTCTTCGAACACAGGTGGGTGCTTTGGATTTTTGTTTGGGCGGTAATTTTACCTCAATTGGCCAATCAGTTTGGTTGGTATTCTGCCGAAATGGGCAGGCAACCTTGGGTGGTTTATGGTCTTTTAAAAACCTCTAACGCATTATCGCAAGCGGTTACGGCCAATCAGGTGCTGTTCTCACTTATCATGTTTACCATTGTTTACTCGCTACTTTTCGCTCTGTTCATTTATCTACTTAACAAGAAAATAAAAGTGGGTATGGAAGATGGAGACGACACGCTATTAGAAAGACCTTTCCAAAAAGACAATCCTGCTTTTATCTCATAAATTAAATTACTATGGAAACTTTTCTAGGCATAGATTACCCCACATTATGGTTTTTGGTTGTTGGCGCCGTGTTCTCTGGGTATGCCATCCTCGATGGTTTCGACTTAGGTGCTGGTGCATTGCATCTATTTTTTAAAAAAGATATAAGCAGAAGAATTGCCCTTAATGCTGTTGGCCCTGTTTGGGATGGTAACGAGGTTTGGCTCGTGATTGGTGGAGGTACTTTATTTGCAGGTTTTCCTGTACTTTATGCTACCCTATTCTCGGGCATGTACATTCCTTTCATGCTTTTCTTGCTTTTTATTATTCTAAGGGCAATTGCCATTGAGTTTAGAGGCAAAGAGGAGATGAAATGGTGGCGAAACTTGTGGGATGTAACCTACAGTATTTCTAGTATGATGCTGGCCTTGTGCTTGGGCATTGTTTTGGGCAATGTATTAAAAGGAATGCCCTTAACCGCCAACTATGAGTTTAATGGCGATTGGCTATCTTTCTTTAATCCTTATGCCTTGCTCGTAGGTTTTACCACACTCTTTTTAATGACGCTGCATGGCGGAATTTATCTTTGCATCAAAACAGAAGGAAAACTTTTCGAAAAAATCAAAAAGCTATTAAGGTACGCTATTGCGGGCTTTGTTACTTTGTTTGCCATCCTAAGCTTATATTCCTTGATTTATTTTCCGCATCTCTCAGATAGGTTTAAGGAAACGCCAGTTTTATTTATAGTGCCTGCCTTAGGTATTTTAAGTATTGCCAATGTGCCAAGGCTGGTTAGCAAACAAAAGTTTGTATCTGCCTTTATTTTTTCGGCACTTACTTTTTCTTTCTTGTTGCTTACTGTAGCCATTGAACTTTACCCGCGTTTGCTATTGGCTACCAATAACCCTGATTATAGCATTACCATCTACAATGCGGCAGCTTCTGACAAGTCTTTAGGCATTATGCTCAGCTTTGTGGCCATAGGTGTGCCACTAATTGCTACCTACACTTTCTTCGTATATAAAGCTTTTTGGGGCAAGGTTAAAATTGATGAAAGTAGTTATTAAATCTTCTTTAGGCGTAACTACTTAGGTATAATACCAAAGGGATGATTCTTTTACAGAAAAAACATTAAAAATAAGTTTAAATCTCGGAGGGATGAAATTATAAAATACCCTCCATACCCACTTTTGAAGAGTTTCCCTCGATCTAATGCCTTCCGAGCCGCGGATTGTCCAGGCTGGACCGTACCGACCATATCACCCCCTCGGAGTTTTATTAATACACTTATGATGCTTGCTATTATAGTAGCACCTCTTCGAGGTTCTTTATACGTACCTGAGTAGTTAACTTTAGGCACAAAAGTAGATTCTTTAGGTTTTTTTAATATATCCTTGTTCTGAACACACTTTGGATTACAGGCAATTAACATACTCCATTATGCCAGATAGACTTAACTATACTTCGGCGTCGAATCCATAACTTTTTAGCATAATACTCCCATTTTTATCTAAATAAATTTTTAGATCTTTTAATATTTTAATATTTTTATGTTACAAACTTCATTATATTTTTTAACTAGCAATGTCTACTTTTTTAGAAAATTCAACCTTATTCAGAAAGGTGTTAATGGCATTAACAGGACTCTTTCTGAGTGTATTCTTAATAGTACATCTTGCGGGAAACCTACAATTGCTCTTGCCGCCTGATCAAGCCTCGATCCAATTTAATCAGTACTCTAAGTTTATGACCAGTAACTTACTGATTAAAATCGTTTCCTACGTCTTGTACCTTTCTATTATATTGCATGCCGTTTTGTCCTTGATCATCACTTTAAAAAATAAAAAATCTGCAGGTGGAGGCTATGCTTATGACAAAAGAGCAAAAGTAAGTAACTGGTACTCCAGAAATATGGGAATTTTAGGCACCATCATCCTTTTATTTTTGATCGTACACATGAAAGACTTTTGGTACGAGTATAAATTTGGGAGCTTACCAATGGATGCAGAAGGTAACAAAGATCTTTTTTCTATTGTGGTAAGCGCATTTGGAGAACCTTTATACGTAGTGGGCTATATCATCGCATTTGTCGCGCTAGGCTATCACTTACTGCATGGCATATTTAGTGCATTCAAAACATTTGGTGCATATCCTAGTAGAATTTCTTCTCTACTTTATTTTATAAGCACTGGCCTAACCATCCTACTTACAGTGGGATTTATTTTCATTCCCATATTTATTTACTTGAAATATCACATTGCATAAAATGATACAACAAGAACTTAGAGAACAACTTCTCGATGCCAAAATTCCAGAGGGTCCTTTGGCCGAAAAATGGAGTCGATACAAAGCCACTTGTCGCTTGGTAAGCTTCAATAACAAGAAAAAATTAGACATCATAGTTATTGGCACAGGCCTAGCAGGTAGTGCGGCAGCAGCTTCCTTTGCCGAGGCTGGTTACAATGTAAAATCGTTTTGCTTTCAAGACTCTGCCAGAAGGGCGCACTCTGTAGCGGCCCAAGGTGGTGTTAATTCTGCAAAAAACTACCAAAACGACGGTGACAACATCTACAGGATGTTCTACGACACCTTAAAAGGTGGAGATTTTAGAGCAAGAGAAGCCAATGTTTACCGCCTTGCCGAATGTTCTGCCAACTTAATAGACCAGGCCGTAGCACAAGGTGTCCCTTTTGCCAGAGAGTATGGCGGATATTTATCTAATAGATCATTTGGAGGTGTACAAGTAAGGCGTACTTTTTACGCTAGAGGACAAACCGGTCAGCAGTTGTTGCTAGGTTCTTATTCTGCATTAATGCGCCAAGTAGAAGCCAAAAAAGTAAAACTCTATACCAAGCATGAAATGCTCGAGTTGGTCACCATCAACGGAAAAGCCAGAGGAATCATTGTAAGAAATTTAGATACGGGCAAAATTGAAAGACATGGCGCACATGCCGTAGTATTGGCCACAGGTGGCTTTGGCAAGATTTACTACCTCTCTACACTTGCTATGGGTTGCAACGGCTCTGCTATTTGGAGAGCACATAAAAAAGGCGCTTTTATGGCCTGCCCTAGTTGGACACAAATCCATCCCACCTCTTTGCCACAATCGGGTTCGCATCAATCTAAACTCACATTAATGTCTGAGTCATTAAGAAACGATGGCAGGATTTGGGTACCCAAAAAGAAAAATGAAGACAGAAACCCGAACGACATCCCTGAAGAAGAAAGAGATTATTACCTAGAAAGAAAATATCCTGCTTTTGGCAACTTAGCGCCAAGAGATATTTCATCTCGTGCTGCTAAGGAAATGATTGATGCAGGGCATGGTGTAGGCCCTATGAAAAATGCGGTCTATCTAGACTTTAAAACTGCCATTGCCGAGTATGGTGAAGATACAATAAAAGAACGCTATGGCAATCTCTTTAGAATGTATGAGAAAATAACGGGTATCAATGCTTATAAACAGCCCATGAAAATTAGTCCGGCTGCCCATTTTTCTATGGGGGGCCTTTGGGTAGATTATGAATTGGGCACTACCATACCCGGCTTGTACTCTTTGGGCGAGTGTAACTTTTCTGATCATGGCGCCAACAGACTCGGCGCTAACTCATTGCTTCAAGCCTGTGTAGACGGTTATTTTATTATCCCCTACACCATAGGTAACTACTTAGCAGACGATATTAAAACAGGACCTATAGATACCAGCCAACCTGAATTTGAAGAAGCGGAACAGCATGTAATCAAAAATCTGGAAAAACTCACAAAAATAGATGGAGACCGAACCACTGATTATTTTCATAAAAAGCTAGGAAAAATTTTATGGGATAATTGTGCAGTTTCTAGAAGTGAGAAAGGTCTTTTAAAAGCCATTGAAGACATTAAACAACTGAGAGAAGAGTTTTGGCAAAGATTGAAGGTACCTGGCACCCCTCAGGAAATAAACTCTGAGCTAGAAAAAGCAGGTAGGGTCGCCGATTATTTAGAACTCGGCGAATTGATGTGTTATGATGCTCTAACCAGAAATGAGTCTTGTGGAGCACATTTTAGAGAAGAATACCAGACAGAAGATGGCGAAGCGATGCGCAACGATGAAGATTATAATTTCATTTCTTGTTGGCAGTACAATGGCTTTGACCAAGAGCCTATACTACACAAAGAGAGCTTACATTTTGAAGAGGCCAAAGTCATCACTAGAAATTATAAAAAGTAGCATCTCACTTAATACAAACAATTAGAAAATTTAATTTGAAACAGAACATCAACCATGAAGATAAAATTAAAAATATGGCGACAAATCAATGCAGAATCCAAGGGGAAACTCGTAGATTACTCCTTGGATAATGTAGAAGAGGATATGTCCTTTTTGGAAATGCTAGACCTTTTAAATGAAGAACTGATTTTGAAAGGAGAAAGACCTGTAGAGTTTGACCATGACTGTAGAGAAGGAATCTGTGGTACTTGTGGTCTATTCATTAATGGCAGAGCACATGGGCCGCTAGCTGGAACCAGCACCTGTCAGTTACACATGCGCAGTTTTAAAGATGGAGAAACCATTTATATAGAGCCTTTTAGAGGAGGGGCTTTTAATGTAATCAGAGATCTAAAAATTGATCGATCATCATTTGATAGAATCATGTCTAAAGGTGGTTACATCTCTACACCGGTAGGCGATGCTCCTGAGGCCAATGCTGTACCCATTACGCATGATCAAGCAGAGTCTGCCTTTGATTCGGCCGCCTGTATAGGCTGTGGTGCCTGCGTGGCAACTTGTAAAAATGGTAGTGCAGCATTATTTACCTCAGCAAAAATTACGCATTTGGCCAAATTACCTCAAGGTAAAGTAGAGTCCAGAGCCCGTGTATTAAAAATGGTAGAGCAAATGGATGAAGAGGGGTTCGGGCACTGTACCAATACCTTGGCCTGCCAAGTAGAATGCCCCCAAGAAATTTCGGTTAGCAATATTGATCGTATGAATTGGGAATACAACAAAGCCAAAATCTTAGGCAAAGGAGATTGATCACCAAAAACTGAATTGGTCTGATATTTTATTGAGTTGTACACTCAAACCTTGGTAGGCATATTGCTAGGGGCGCTCAGTGCAAAAACTTGAATGCTTTCATCTTTGCCCCTTAGTTTAAAATCTCCCTTTGATAATGGATGATAAGCATCTAATGATCCAAAACGAAACATAAGTTCTTTAGAAATCACTAAAGACACTTTTTCTCGTTTGCAAATGCTGTACATCCTTGAGGTAGTATTGAGCACATCTCCAACAAAAGCAAAATCTCGCTTGTTTTTTCCTAGCTCTCCCTTGGTTACCTCACCAATATGCAAGGCACCTTTTACGGAGATATTAAAATCATATTTTCCCTGAAAATATTTCTCCTTGCTTTTGATCAATTTTTGAATCTCAAAGAAAAGTTCGATGGCATTGTTGTTATTTATGCCATCGGCAGTTTTCCAAGAAATAACCACTTCATCTCCTACATACTGAAAAATCTCGCCCTTATACTTAAATATGGCGCTTTCTATGATACCCCTAAAATCATTTAAATAATAAAAATAAGCTTTAGAACCTATCTTTTCGGCAATACTAGTAGCATTGTTGATATCTATAAATAAAAAAATACGCTCTTCTTGCGTTGGTCGGTAAAACTCTCCTGAAAGCCATGCACTGAGAATTTTTTTCTCAAAATGGCTAAACATATGCCTCACCTTTAGAAAAATCACTAAGAAAGTGCCCCAAATCACCATAAACTTCATTTCAAAAAAACGCCCAATAAAAATGGCAGCATCTAATTTGCAAATAATTATGCGCACCAAGTAGTAAACAGCTAAAATCCCAACCAAATAAAGAAGGGTCTTCAATAAAAACATCGCTGTCATATTAAAGAAAGGCCTTTTAACTTCTAAGTAAGTTTGAATCAAAGCAAAGGGATAACCAAAAACAAGAGGGGGCAATACATAGGCAAGTCCACTAACCAACCAGCCTTCTTTTACGTTAAAAGAAAGCCTGAAGAGCGATTCTAATAAAAACATAAAAAACCCTGCTACGGTCCAAATGATGGTGATTTTCGTCGCTTCTGCACTGTATATATGTTTTATGTCGGCAAGTTTCAAGTGTAAAGTCTTATCAAAATAAAAAACTTAGACTGCTTTATAATTATAATACAATATTAGAGCAGCATCTTTGATTTGAATGTAACTTTTGTCACATTAAAAATTGATGATAGCGTAAATAAGAGGAGCTGAATCGCGAGCTCTATTAGAATTGGGCAACAAAAAAAGAGGTCTTTATAAACCTCTTTAATGCTTTAGCTAAAAAACGTATACTAAAGGCTAACTCTTTAGTTTCTTATTTAGCGTTATAATGTATTTTAAACCACCAAATTCGGTTTTGGCTTCTTTGTATTCTTTTATTATATCGAGTTTTAAAGCGGTTGCAAATCCTTTCTTAATAGTTGGTTTAATACGTTGTGAATGGTTATTTTTTTTGTGCCTATCTAATTTCATGATTTCCATGATTCGATTGTGGCTGTACTCAACTTTATTTGACTTAGCACAATGTAATGCTTGATATAGACATTTGATAAAAAGCTCTATACCTGCATTAGGTCTACCAGGGTTAATAGAGCGCAATTTCTTATTGAGATTAATGGGTAAGTTGAAATACGACAATTTTTTCTCATAAATATTAAAGAATACCCCCGACACAGTAATCTTCAGTCTATTGGTCTTCTTTCGGTCAGAGAAGTTTTCCCATTCTTCTATGCCATGAATCATAATTAGCGGTGAGATTGCAAAACCTCGCACCTTTTTAGATGAATCTAGATAATTATAGGGAACTAAAAAATCTTTTCTGTGTAATGAAAGCAGCGCAGATATCACATAATCTTTAGAGCGCTTGCCGTATTTGCCGCTTTTCTCTTTTAGCAATCCACAAGCTTCGTACAATTCAGAAAAAGAAAACTCAAAATAAGCTTGGTTGGTCTTTTCTATATAGAACAGTTCTTTGTTGTTATTAGCGGCTTGCGCTAAGGCCAATATCGAGGTCAACATCCTTATTTCGTTACCTGTCAACTCCCTACAAACTTTATTTTTTATTTCCATGGATAATTTAGATTCAATATCCGATGGAAACTCAATGGTGTAATTATTTAGCCCGTTTTCATTTAAGTTCAGTACCTTCTCAATAGAATTATTAATGGTGAGTGAGTATTCTTTCTTAAATCGGCCATCTTCTTCAAACAAATCCAACTGATGTACTTGCTGGCCTATCTCAATCTTTAATAAATTATCTGGGTACCTTAATAAATGCATAATAAAAAAATTAATGATGAGGCAAATTAACAATTATCTGCTAATTACTCTTGGTTTGAGTTAATTTTTATGGCTCGTTTAGGATGTACTTTTGGCTATTATCGGATGCACTTTTGGCTAATATAGGATGTACTTATGGCTCGTTTGGGATGCACTTATGGCTGTAATATTTTTTATTATTGCTTTGCTCAAGCAATTGTAATGAAAAAGCACCTGAAGGTATTGTATTATTGTTTGATTTTGATAATGAAGATATGGCTATTTGGGGTGTACTTTTGGCTACTTAAGGATGTACTTTTGGCTTTTTTAGGATGCACTTATGGCTTATTAGGGATGTACTTTTGGCTTTTTTAGGATGCACTTATGGTTCATTTGGGATGCACTTTTGGCGAAAAACATAGGTTATATTGCTAGTTATGCCTCATTCTGCAGTATTTCTAATAGATATTGTCTTTTAAATCTATCCTTACATAGTATTTTATCATCCGCATTGCGGACGCTCGAGAGGCGAATTTCAAGTGCCCTCATTTATAAATGATTCACACTACTATACATTTTTATATTTTTCACCTCCAAGGGCTGTGGCTCACAGCCCTTATGGTAATTGACAAGTGGATTGTGCGCCACAATCCACTGCAGATTTTGAGAAATGTATAGTAGTCAGTAAATGATTATAATACCTGCAACAGGTCTGTTTTTGGCAAAAGCCTTTATTCTTCTCTTTCCCATTGGCTGAAGTCAGGGGCTAGGGAAAGCGGCTTTCCAAGCGGCTTTCCAAGCGGCTTTCCAAGTAGCTCGCTATTGGCTCTTTTAATCTGATAATTCGAGATTTAATTTAGAGCTACCTTAGCTGCTCATGTTGATTTACATCATTGACCCGAAGCAGATTAGATATGGCAGCTTAGGATGTACTTATGGCTAAAAAGGATGCACTTATGGCTATTTTAATGTTATGCAGTTATGGCTCATAATGGATGTACATGTGGCTCGATTCGTATGCACTTTTGGCTTTAAACCCATGCACTTATGGCTATAAATGGATGCACTTCTGGAGTTAGGGTTAGTTGTAAGTAGCTGGTTATCAAGAAAATACAATAAACTTTCAATCTGTATAATTAATATAAATTATATAAGAAATATAATTTATAAAGAGAGAGTAATTGATTTTTACTCTCTCAATTTTTTTATATCGTCTTCTGGTTTAAAACTTTCTGGGGTCTTTCGTATATTTTCTATGAGCATCTCCCTTACCTTTTTATGATGTAAAGTATTGAGCTCATCCACTTTATCAAGGTCTATTTCATCTTCTTGAAATTGCTCGTTGGTGAGTTCAGTCGCGAAGTCTCGCCCTTTAATCAAAATTAAGGGCAATTCTTCATCGGGTAAAGGCTCGCCATTAAAAAAGATATGGCATCCGTTGTAATCGATTTCTATGTAATCTGACTCGGTTCCCCCTATTTTCTTAACGTTATTGAGCAGTCGCTCTTTTGTGGACTCTAATTTACCAAATGCCTCCATTCTCTTTATGTTCTTGGTGGCCAATGCTTTAAGGGTCTCCTCGCACTTAATAAAATACATCCTAGCCTCTTCCCCTTTTGGTGTCTTGGCCATCATGGCCAATTGCTTCGCGGTATTTAAAGTAACATAATATTCCTTACTAGGTCGACCTCCTGTACTTTTATGCATTTTTGCATAAAAGTCCTCATCCTCTTTAAAATGCTTTACTATAGACCTTGCTGCCCAGTTGTTAAATGGTGTCTTAATCTCTAAAAACTGCCAAAGTTCCCTAGCGTTCACCAATCTGCCTTGATATATCTTTACGAGTTCCATATATGAAGTTAACTATTTTTTTTATTCGGTCTTTTTGCCTTTTTTTCTTCTATATCTCTAATGTATTTGGGCCGTGCTTGAATCTCGCCCTTATACTCCCTGATCAATTTTTCTATGGCTTCATTAATTACGGTCGATTGGTTTACATGCACCTCTCCTTTTGTATATTTTCTTGTAAAAACCAAATCTTTTAATTGTTCTAACAGTACCGGATTTACAAAAAAAGTATGGCGTTTTGGTTCGTCTTTTTTTTCTTTCTTGACCGTTGGCTTTTTTTTGGTTGTTTTACTGCGCGTACCTTTAGCAGTTTTACCAGCGCCCAACGGAATGTCATCGTCATCAATAATTTTTTTTCTGGGTCTTTTGAACGGAAGTAAGTCTTTGTCTTCTTTCATACTACATTCTATTTAGTATTTCATTAACCAGTTCTCTATAATCTTTGAGTCCTTTAAATGGCTGTTTACTCTTTACCAGACTATTTTGCTTTTTAAAATCGTCGTGCTCTTCTAATTCCCTGCCACTGTGGGTTGCTTCTTGAATGGTAATGTTTTCATGTACATAAGTTTTCAGGAAAATCGCTGGGTGGTGGCGTGTAAAGTATTCCACTAAATCTTCATGGCTCCTGGTCTTACTCCTATACCTGGTCAAGAAAATACCTAGTATCTCAAGTTTTGGATGAGCCTTCTTTTTAAATCGCTCTACCTGATCCACTAAGTTCTCAACACCATTTATACTGAAACTGTGCGCCTCGGAGGGAATCAAAACGTAGTCGCTAGCTAGGAGCGCGTTTTGGGTAATGATTTCAAGATTTGGCGGGCAGTCCAGTAAGATGAAGTCACATCGAGACTTGGCATCTTTGATCAATTGCCTTATGATCAAGCGAGGGTTTTCGTACTGATATTCTTCGTCTTTTTTCAAGTTATCC
>CAKZMZ010000241.1 GCA_937129345.1 uncultured Thalassovita sp.
GCATTTTAATGCCTTGGCCCAACTTACCGTTCGAAGATTCTATGAAAACGCCTGAAGCCCTGCCTTGTAGGGTTTCCTCGAAGTTGGTAACTGGCATATTTTCTATGTCCTCACCAGAAATTTTGGCAATATTGCCCGTTACATCGGTTTTTAATTGTTGGCCATAACCTGTAATCACAATTTCAGAAAGTCGGGTAACATCTTCTGAAAGCGTAATATCGATGACATTTCTGTTACCCACGACCTTTTCTACAGAGGCCATGCCAACAAAGGTATAAACCAGCGTGGTTTCGTCTGAATCTACCCCAATGGAATATTTACCATCTATATCGGTAATGGTACCTTGTGCTGTACCTTTTACTATGATAGAAACGCCCGGCAAGGGGTTTTCATCGTCGGCAGAAAGTACTGTGCCTGTTACAGTTCTTTGCTGCGCTAAGAGTGTGCCCATACTACCAAGGCACCATAAAGCAACAATCAGTATTGATTTTCTCATCATCAAAAAATTTAATTGGAAAAAATGGAGGTTAGTTGGTGTGTTGTTTAAAAGGAGATATGCTGGTTGGGGTTAGCCCCCTTAGGCTGATATATTCGAATATGCTAGTGCTTACCTAAATGGGTTTAGGCATAGAATGCTTAACTACAAAGTGGGATGTACTACGTGTTTTTTTCTTGAAAGCCTTTTTAAGAAGAGTGGTTTTTTCAATATCGCTAAATACGTAAAGCGAGGTAAAAGGAGTAATAGTAAAATCCATGATTAGTTAATTTGACACGACCCTACTAAAAGGGAAAAGTAAATATGTGGCTAATTTAGGTAGCTAGGATAATACTTTGTATCACCTTTAATGTGTGGTTTATACGGGTGGGGATAGTGGGGGATAAAAGGGGGGGAGTATTTTACAGAAGTGCTATCTAGCTAGTTTTAAAAAACTGAATTTCAGATGTTTATAAAATTTTTCAAGAGGGGTTTGCTTTAATATTTTTTTGATTAGCTTTTAAAGCTTTGAATGTATTTCAGGTATGGCCCATAAAAAAACATCCCGCCTTAGGCGGGATGTCGTAAATAAGTAAAATAAAAATTTAGACTTGTAAAAGCAGGTTTTAGTTAGAGTAACCCGGATTCTGAACCATTAAATTACCGTCTATATCCAATTCTCTTTGTGGTAGGGGCAAAATCCTTCTAAAAGCTTCGATGCCCAATACATCATCGTAGCGATCAAGTCTTACTAAATCAAAGAAGCGATGGCCTTCCAAGAACATTTCTTTGTACTTTTCTGACAGTAATAAATCTATCAATTCATCTTGATTAGCTACTGCTGCAACAGGGTCTAAACCTGCTCTTTCTCTGATTATGTTAATATCAGCTAAGGCATCGTCCAAACTTCCACCAGAAAGTGCTGTAGCTTCAGCTCTTATAAAATAAATCTCTGCTAAACGCATCACTAATGCAGGGTCTGAGTTACCGGCACCATCTGGGTATTTTAAGATACGAATTTGTGTCCCCGTTGGCCCTTGGCCAAGCAACTCTTGTCTCGTATCGTTAGGGTCTTCTTCCAATGCAGCAATTAAAGCAGGATCAGGCAACACTTCTTCTCTACTTATGGTAAAAGTAGATAAGCTACTAGGGTCTTGTGTATTGAACAAAAGCTTGAATATATCTTCTGAATTTCCTCCAGTGGAGAATACATCGGCATAGTTGGGCAACAACTCGTAATTAGGGTTGTCTATTACCTGTGTAGCTCTTGTAATGGCATTGGCATAGTCTTTTTGATATAGGTACACCCTTGCCAACAAGCCCTGAACAAAACCTTGGCTAACAAAAGTTTTATCGCTAGAGTCGGGCAAATCGGCCTCTGCTTCTGTTAAGTCCGTTAAGATTTGCTGATAAATGGCATCAACACTAGCACGCTCTGCAAAAGCTACGTTGGCCAAGTCACCACCTGTAGATTGAGTGAATAAGGGCATTCCAAATTGAGAAGAAGAATCCCAGTATTCTCCAAAGTGGCGTAGCAGGTCAAAATAAGCCAAAGCTCTAAAGGTTTTGGCACTTGCTATGTCTTCTGCTCTTTCTTCTTCTGTGTACCCGGCATCATCTACATTGGGCACCTCGCTAATAATGATGTTTGCCAAGTTGATTGTGGCATAACCTCCTCTAAATAATTCTGCTACGGCAGTATTGGTGGCAGGAACTACATTGCGGTCTAGATCGAGATAATATTCGAAGAATCCTGCATAAGTTGATACATCTGCATACTGATCCATAGCAAATGGAATGAGCTCACCATAGTTTTCATCTTTTTGTAAGAAACTGTACAAACCGACTACAGCAGCATCTGCCCCTTGTTCACTGGCAAAAATTACCTCAGGGGTTATGCTTGCTTGAGGTTCTTGCTCAAGTACATCGCAAGAAAGCGCAAAGCAGCTAAATGCGAAAATTAAACTAAGTTTTATTGATATATTTTTCATGATGATTTAAAATATCGTGATTAAATGAAGACTTTCAATAAGTCTCAATTTTAGAAATAAGGCTTAGAATTATAGGCCAATGTTAACACCAAAAGTAATGGTACGTGGTGGACCTAATGCACCAAAATCATTACCCGGTGCCGTTACACTTTCTCCATTAGAACTTACCTCAGGATCCTGACCTAAGTAATCGGTAAATAACAATAGATTTTGGCCTTGTGCATAAAGGCGCAATGAGTTGACAACCTTGGTTTTACTAAGCAATTTGCTTGGGAATGTGTAACCTACTGTAAGGTTTTGGAGTCTTACAAAAGAGCCGTCTTCCAGAAATTGGCTAAAGTTTTGGTTGTCTTCAGGAGTGTTAGGCAAGCGAGTAAGCGAGCCATCTTCTTCTCTTCTAAATCCTAAGCTTAAGCGTGGCGTGCGAGACTCATCACCAGGGTTTTGCCATCTGTCTTCATAGGCCTTTACAGAAATGTTTCCGTAAGGTTGGAAGAAACCACCAAAGTTCTTGACCATTCCCATGTTTTCGTAAGCATGCCTAGATTGGTTCCAGATTTCTTGTCCTACAGAGAATTGGAAGAAAACCCTCAAGTCAAAGCCTTTGTACTTAAAGGTATTGCTGATACCACCAAAGAAATCGGGTTGTATATTGCCTACTACTTGGGCATCATCTGGGTTGATAAAACCATCGCCATTCAAATCTTCAAATTCAGGATTACCAGTTTCAGGGTTAATGCCTGTGAATCTTGGCATGAAGTAAGTACCCAATACCTGGCCTTCCATCAATACGTGTGAACTTCCTATTCTGGTAGTATCGTTCACCAGCGTAGTAATTTCATTTCTGTTAAGTGCTATGTTGAAATTAGTTTCCCAACGGAAACTATTCTTGTCCACATTGACTGTATTAAGACCAAATTCGAAACCGCGGTTACGCACAGCGCCAAGATTTTGTGTGGCCACACCAGAGAGCACACCAGCAAAACCAGGAACGGGCGCATTTAAAAGCAAACCTGTTGTATTTTTATCGTAGTAATCGGTAACTATGCTTAATCTACCGTTAAATAGTGCAATATCTAATCCGATATCTAACTGAGAGGTTTCTTCCCAACCGAGGTTACCATTACCCAACCTTGATGGTCCTGCACCGCCAATACCTTGGTAGGCTTCAGCAGTAGACCAAAGGGCACGTGAGGCAAAATTATTGATGCCCTCTTGGTTACCCGTAATACCATAACTCACTCTTAGCTTCAAGTCATCGACCAAACCAGAATTTCTTAAGAATTCTTCTTCAGATATTCTCCAAGCTACTGAGGCAGACGGGAAGAAGGCATTTTGATTCTCTGCCCCAAATCTAGAGGAACCATCCAAACGGCCACTTAATGTAAGTAAGTACTTGTCTTTGAATTTATAATTGATTCTACCCACAAAAGAGCGAATACCCCAAGAAGTACCGTTTTGAGATGCTGAGGTAATGTCAGAAGCTAGGGCTAGGTTAGGAAGATCGTCTAGCGCATAACCTTGACCGTTTATATCAGAAAATTCGCTCTGAGATTCTTGCAATGAATATACTGCCAGAGCAGTAAGATCATGGTCGCCAAAGTTTTTAGTATAAGTAAGGCTATTTTCATTCAACCAAGTAAGCTGATTAAATGTAGCGTAAATACCTTCTCCATTTGTACCAGCTCTTCTAGATTGGGCAGCTACTGAAGGTATAAAAGAATTGTCATTCACTAGCGATACATCACCCGACCAAGAAGACTTAAATGTCAAACCTTCAATGATTTCGTATTCGGCAAAAATTGAAGCAAGAGCTCTTTTTGTATCGGTCGACCTTGAGTAAATGTCAGTAGAAGCACGAGGGTTTTCAAATGCCCACCAAGACCAGTATACAAAAGGATCTGCGTAAGAACCATCGTCTTCAAAAACTGGCATGGTAGGATCGCCAGCCAATGAGTTAATGGCTACTCCGTATAGAGAGTTGTCACCAATAGGCCTGTCTTGGTTGGTTTGGCTCAAAGATATGCTAGTACCAAAACTCAGCTTATCTGTAGCTTTGGCATCTAAATTTACTCTACCGCTAAAGCGTTCAAAGTTAGATCCTAATACATAGCCCTCATTGTCAAAATAAGAACCTCCTACATAATATTTAACATTGTCATTGCCGCCTGTAGCACTTATGCTGTAGTTACTAATTTTTCCATTTCTGTAAATTTCGTCGTACCAATTGGTATTTTGTAGTTCGGGGTCTTCTGGGTCTCCAATAAAGTTAAAACCCGGACCACCGCCTGAGAAGTAGTTCTCTCCAAAACCATCGTTGGCTGCGGCTTCATCCAACATTCTAATAAAGTCGGGTGCTTCCAACATATCAATTACTCTGGTGGGTTGTTGCACCCCCGTGTAGTAGTTAAAGTTGATTTTAGGCTTACCTGCCTTGCCTCTTTTGGTAGTAACCAAAATTACTCCATTAGAGGCCCTTGAACCGTAAATAGCAGTAGCCGAAGCGTCTTTTAGTACCTCAATAGAGGCAATGTCGTCTGGGTTGAGATCAGCCATTGAGTTGGCGTTGTAGCCACCTGTAAACAAGGCTGAGTTATCTTCCGAAATCATAGGGATACCATCTACCACATACAAAGGCTCACTACTTGCCGTAATAGAGTTGGTACCGCGAATGCTTACTCGCATAGCCTGACCAGGAATACCTGACGAAGAAGTAATATTTACACCCGCAGCTTGTCCTTGCAAGGCACCTTCAAAACTAGGAGTGGGCATATTTTCTATCATCTCACTAGAAACTGAAGAAATTGCCCCAGTTAAATCTGACCTTTTTTGCTGACCGTAACCTGTGATCACGATCTCAGATAAGCTCGTTACATCTTCTTCAAGGTTTACATTGATTACCGAGCGGTTTCCAACTACCTCTTCCATTGTAGACATGCCCACAAAAGTGAAGACCAAGGTGGCTTCATCAGAAGGTACGGTAATGGAGTACTCGCCATCAATGTTGCTAATGGTACCGGTAGTGGTACCTTTTACAATGATAGATACACCTGGTAATGGGCTGTTATCTGTTGCAGAGATAACTTTACCAGACACTACTTTGTCTTGTGCCATAAGAAATGTGCACGAGAGCAATAAAAAAACTAAGGATAGTAATAGTCTATTCATAATAATTGGGTTTGAAAAAAAAATAGGTTAGTCACAATAGCTTGATTAGGATAAAATCCCAGACAAGTCTTTGGTTAAGGTTCTATTAGAGGAAAATCCACTTTATTGTAGAAGAAACAAAAAGTAAATAAAGCTGGACTTGAAAGAAAAATCAGATGGTTCGCATCAGATTTTATGCTTCTTTTTATGCGTTGTTAATGGATTGATTTGCGTTGTATCAAGTCGTTCGACTTACACCGCAATTTAGTGAGGTATCGTGAGAAATAACTCCCCCACTTTGGGTTAATTTTAGTGTTTATTGGAGGCTTGGTATGCCAATGTCATTAATTAATTTATAGACAAATTTAGCAAATGATACCTTAAAAAAAGATTTATATAGATTAAATGATTGATTTAAGTAGTTTGTACCAAGACTCATGTTGGCTTAAAACTAACCTTTACTGGGGGAAAGTTTAAAATGAGAAAGTCCCACATAAAGCGGGACTTACATAATGAAAAATTGATGCTTATTAAATCATACGCTTAGGTTGTTCTCTCTTAAGGCATCGTTGAGCGAGGTTTTAAGGTCTGTGCTTGGCTTGCGTTTACCAATGATCAATGCAGCGCCTACTTGGTATTCTCCTGCCTTAAATTTTTTGGTGATGCTACCGGGGATCACTACTGATCTCTCGGGCACGTAACCTTTGTATTCTACAGGTTCGTCTCCAGTTACATCAATAATTTTAGAACTTCCGGTAATGGTTACATTGGCACCCAATACGGCTTCCTTTCCAATCCTTATACCTTCTACCAAAATGCATCTAGAACCTATAAAAGCACCATCTTCTACGATTACGGGCGCGGCTTGTACAGGCTCTAAAACGCCACCGATGCCTACACCGCCACTTAAGTGTACATTTTTGCCTATTTGGGCGCAGCTACCTACAGTTGCCCAAGTATCTACCATGGTACCACTGTCTACATAAGCGCCTATGTTTACGTAAGAAGGCATCATGATCACGCCTTTGTTTACAAAAGATCCATAGCGGGCAATGGCATGGGGTACAACACGTACGCCTTTTTCCTGGTAATCGGTTTTTAGGGCAATTTTATCGTGAAACTCAAAAGGGCCCACCTTGATTACTTCCATTTTTTGTAGCGGAAAATACAAGATTACCGCCTTTTTTACCCATTCGTTTACTTCCCAGCCATCTGCAGTGGGCGTGGCTACTCTCAAGCTACCTTCGTCCAATTTGGCAACGGTTTGTTCTATTGCGTCAATCGTTTCTTGTTGCTGTAACAGTTCCCTGTTTTCCCAAGCTTGTTCAATTAAATTTCTCTGGTCCATTATTAATTATTGTAAGAATAAATACTATGTTACTTTTGCTTGGCAAAGCACGGAAATTTTACTTTTTATCAAAAAATAATCTTATAAAAACCTGTTGACTCTGATTTTTTTCTACCTGTTTTTGATTTGTAGCTGCTTACAACTGGCTTTTTATTTAAGCATTTGTGCGCCTTTTGCCTTTTCTAAACGTGAAGAAGAGAAACGCCCGAGTTTACAGAAGTTCGTTTCTGTGGTAATTGCGGCAAGAAATGAAGCCGAAAACCTACCCTCATTGCTCGAGCAACTAGCCGAGCAAAATTATGATAACTATGAGGTAATTATAGTCAATGATCGCTCAACGGATAACAGCGGGGCAATTCTAGACAAATGGTCAAGCGAGCATAAATGGCTCAAATATCTGCAAATCGATGAAGTGCCTGCACATATCAACCCTAAAAAAAATGCATTGCAAGTAGGTATCGAGCAGGCAAAAGGGGAAGTGCTGCTATTTACCGATGCGGATTGCACACCGCTTTCTAATAATTGGATAGAAAGCATGGCTTCGGCATATACTAATGATGGGGTTTCAGTGGTGTTGGGCTTTTCTGATTACGAAGAGAAAAATACCCTTTTAAATAGATTAATAAGGTGGGATACTTTTTATACAGCGGTACAATACTTTAGTTTGGCGCAAATGGGTTTGCCATATATGGGTGTTGGCAGAAACCTTTCTTACAAAAAAAGCCTTTTTAAAAAGAGTGGTAAATTTAGTCGCTTCTCAAATATTATTGGAGGCGACGACGATTTACTGGTGGGCAGGATGGCAACCAAAAACAACACAGCACTGATATACACTCCTGATAGCCAAACAGTTTCAAAACCTGAGCCTACGTGGTCCCTGTGGTTTAAGCAAAAGCACAGGCACCTTTCGGTGGGGGTGTATTATCCTCTAAAAATAAAGCTTATTTTAGGGCTTATACAGCTCAGTTTTATTTTTTTATACCTACTATTGTTTGTATTGCTAATCCTTGCCTATAAAATTGTTATTATTGCTACTGTTTATTTATTTAGGACAGCAACAACCTGGATAATACTAAATCGTATAGCAATTAAATTTTACGGTAAAAAACGCAAATGGCAATTATTGTCTTTAATGCCAATTTTTGAATTGTTTTACGTTGCATATTATACTGTAGCAGGGATCGCTGCGCTATTAAACCGAAAAGTAAAATGGAAATAAATAAGACGTTTTCGGATAAG
>CAKZMZ010000242.1 GCA_937129345.1 uncultured Thalassovita sp.
GTGTGAAATCCTGTCATTAAAGTACTGCGCGAAGGGGCACAACCCGGCGATCCTGCATACACATTGGTAAAACGCCTGCCTTCTGCTGCCATTTTATCTAAATTAGGGGTTTGATGCACCTTTTGCCCATAGCTGCCTAAATCGCCATAACCCATATCATCTACCATTACAAAAATAACGTTGGGCTTTTTTATCACAGACGCTTCCTCTTCTGTAGTACTTTCTTGACAGCTGTTTAAGTAGTATAAAGTACAGAAAAATAATAAAATAGCTCTCCAATCTCTCATTTTCACAAAGTTGGTTTATAATCGATTTGAAAATTAAAACAGGTATGGCTCAAAGTAAATTTTAAGCTTTTGATTTTGGTGGACGTATGATACAATTCAATTGAATGAAGGTCGAAATGGCCGAATAATTTTATATTTGATATGTGAAAATGAAAATTCATTACTGCCAAAAACAACATGAAAGAAATCAATCCCTATATTTTTGAAACCTCCATCAAACTGACAGAAACCATCCCGCTTAATGTGTACTTGGTGAAAGGGGAAAAAGAGCTTTTTTTGATTGATTCAGGCATCAAAAGCATGCACCGAGATTTGATGGATAGCATAACAAAAGTGGGTGGGAAACTCAAAGCCATCATGCATACACATTCTCACCATGATCATATTGGGGGTAATGCGCAACTCATTGAAGAAACAGGCTGCCAAATTATCGCTCCGCAAACCCATGCCCATTGGCATTACGATTGGGATGCTCACTATAGCGAATTCGCCAGGACTTTTCCAGATATTTTCGCAGACACGGCAGAATTACGTGAAGAAGTTTTTAGCATAATGGATGCCCCACATCAAGTAGACCATTTTTGCAAAGAAGGCGATGTTTACGCCTCAGAGAATGGGGTGACCTTGGCCTGTTGGATGTTCAGCGGGCACTTGTTAGAAGAAGCTGGCTGGTACGAGAGTAAAACCCAGACCTTGATTTTGGGCGATGTAGTTACCCTACTAGACGCCCCTTTCATACATGGCCATTTAACTGTGCAAGGCTATAGAGACAGCTTGCTCAAATTAGAGAAATTCCTAGACAAAAAACCTGTGCAACAAATTCTGATGGCACATTTCTCACCTATGTCGCCTGTTGAGTTTAAAGCACTTATTGAGAGGGCAACTCAATACTTAGACACAATAGAACGCACCATCATCAACCAACTAAAAAAAGCGCCTTTAGACTTAAAAACCTTATGGCAACAAACCTGCGACGCCTTGGGCAAGGCCCGTGAGTTTCGGTCGCTGAGCACAGTAAATGCGCACATAAAAGATTTACAGGCAAAAAAGAAAGTATCAATAAATTTTGAGCAAAAAATTGAATACCATGGACCATGATTGGATAAAAGACAAAGTCATTATTGTGACCGGAGGCGCTTCTGGCATTGGAGAAGCCATTGCAAAGCTGACCGCATCTAAAGGCGCTAAAGTAGTTATTGCAGATATTAACGATGAAAAAGGAGAAAGCACAGTAGCAGCCATTGAAAAAGCCGATGGGTTTGCCAAGTACATTGCCACTGATGTAACAGATGCCGCTGCGATATCTGATTTGGTTGCACAAGCAAGGCGATTGGGGCAGATTAAGTTTTTGGTAAATTCGGCAGGCTTGCAAACCTATGGTACGGTAGAAAGTACCAGCGAAGTTACTTGGGACAAAACCATGAACATTAACCTTAAAAGTATGTATTTGGTAGCCCATGAAGTAGTGCCCGAAATCTTGAAACACGGAGGTGGCGCCATTGTTAACATCAGTTCTGTGCAAGCCATTCGCTCTCAAAAAAACGTATTGGCCTATGCCACTTCTAAAGCTGGTGCTGTAGCATTAACCCGCTGCATGGGCCTAGATTACGCCGAAAAAGGTATACAGGTAAACTGCATTTGCCCTGGTTCGGTTGATACGCCTTTACTGCGCTATGGTGCCTCACAACACGGGGAAACCGAAGCCGTGCTCAAAGAATGGGGCAGCCACCACCCTATCGGTAGGATTGGTACCCCTGAAGAAATAGCGCAAGTAGCCCTGTTTTTAATGAGCCCTGCTTCCGCCTTTATGGTCGGCCAAGCCATTGTCGCCGACGGAGGTTTGGGAAGTGTGATTTTATGATTATCAACGTAAATGCGAACGCAGCGAAGCAGTCTGTTAATTGGCTACAAATTACTGCGCTCGCAGTAAAGACAAATTCAAACCAAAATGATTAGATACTTATTATCCTTTTTATTCATCTTCTCAATTACTACAAGCTTCGCACAAAAGGAGGCTCTAGATCAAGTATGGCCTGCTAAGTGGATCATGGCAGCCAATGGGTCGCCTAAGTCTTATGGTGTACAGCATTTTCGGAAAGCTTTTGAGTTAGAGACCGTTCCCGAAAAATTAATTGTACATACATCTGGCGACAATCGCTATCAGCTATTTATAAATGGGGAAATGGTTACCTTAGGGCCGCAGCGCGGCGACTTGCGGCACTGGTATTACGAGAGTACCGACATTGCACCTTGGCTACAAAAAGGCAAAAATGTAATTGCGGCACACGTGCTCAACTATGGAGCACATCCGCCCGATGCTCAATTGACTGTACAAACCGGGTTTTTACTCGCAGCAAGCGACAAGCAGCATCGCTTTTTAAACACACCTAAAAACTGGAAAGCCAAACAAGGTACCGCTTACAGTCCTAATGTAGTAGATGACTCCCAAGTAAGGGGTTACTATGGAGGCGGTTCGAGGGAAATAGTTGATGGTAACCAATATTTATGGGGTTGGCAAAAACTTAATTTTGATGATAGCGATTGGCAAAAGGTAGAAGTTATTGAAAGTGCTTTTGCCAAAACTTGTAAATGGGCCAGTAGGTGGAAACTCACTCCAAGAACCCTACAACACGAAAAACTGACACCACAGCGCTTTGAGGCAGTTCGATTATCAGAAAATATAACTGTACAAGAAGGTTTTGTTGATGGAGAAAGTAACATCAATATCCCCCCGAATACTAAAGCGCATTTTGTTCTAGATTGGGGATATGTAACCACGGCTTATCCTGTTCTGCAAACTAGTAAAGGTAAAAATGCCGGCATAAAACTTACCTATGTAGAAACACCCTACATTGGAGAAATGCGAAAAAAGCAAAAAGGTAATCGTAATGAAGTCAAAGGGAAAAATTTCATTGGCTATTACGACAGATTTATTGCAGATGGTGGAGAAAACAGGGTTTACAAACCTTTTTGGTGGAGGGGTTTTCGGTACATTATGGTAGAAGTAGAAACCAAAGAACAGGCTTTGGCAATTGAAGACATGCATGCCATCCATTCCACCTATCCTTTTGAGCAAAAAGCTCAGTTTGACATTACAATTCCTGATAATCCACAAAAAGAAAAGACCCTTGCTGAGATACTCACCATTGGAGATAGGACAATCCGAGCTAACTCGCACGAACATTTTATGGATTGCCCTTATTATGAAGAAAGTCAGTTTGAGGGAGATACCCGTGTAGAAGCACTTATCAGTTATTACAACTATGGCGATAGTGCTTTGGGTAAAAATGCCATTGAGCAGTTCTCATGGTCTATTAATGAAGAAGGTTTTCTTTCTGCCCGCTATCCAACGAACAGTTTGTACTACATCCCCAATTATTCACTTTATTGGATTGGCATGCTCTACGATTATATGATGTTGTATGATGACTTACCCTATATCAAAGAAAAAATATCGGTAAGTCGTATGATTCTTAACTACTATGAGCGAAACGAACGAGAAGGTGGAACAGTTAAAAAATTGGACTATCACCAATTTGTAGATTGGTCTTTTAAGGCAGGCGAACCTCCTATGGATGAAGAAGGCTACTCTGCCATTAATGACCTACATTATTTACTGGCCCTGCAGTGGGCATTACAATTAGAAAAAATTGCTGGCAATCCTTATTACGCTGACAGTTACCAAGCTAAAATCGATAATTTAAAAACCAAAATCAAAGAACTTTACTGGGATGCCAACCTACAACTCTTTACAGATGTGCCTGATCAAGAAATACTTTCTCAGCACACCAATTGTTTGGCAATTATTACGGGCATTACTCAAGGCGATGAGGCCAAAACCGTAATGCAGCAAGTACTTTCCAATAAAGACATGACACAAGCTACCTTGTACTGGTCTTTTTATGTATCAGAGGCAATGAAAGCTTCAAGACTGGGCGATGTGTATATGGACAACATGCATGTTTGGGAATCTTTATTGGAATTGGGTGTGACCACTTGGCCAGAAACAGGTGCCAACAGCCGAAGCGAATGCCATGGCTGGGGTGCTAATCCCAATTATCACTTGTATAAAATTGTAGCAGGCATCAGTTCTACTGCGCCGGGATTTAAAGAAATAGAAATTGCTCCGAGTTTGGGTAAAGCAGAGAAACTAGAAGTTGCCCTGCCTCACCCCAATGGTTTTATCAAAATAGACTTACAAAGGCGAAAACAGGGCATTACTGGTGAAGTAACCTTGCCACAAGGCACTTCCGGCAAGTTTGTTTGGGGAGAAAACAAACTTGAATTAAAAGCAGGGAGGCAAACC
>CAKZMZ010000243.1 GCA_937129345.1 uncultured Thalassovita sp.
ATCCAAAAGTCTCGGTAACCAGGATTTGCCGAGGATCCTACAACAACTTGAGACACCTCTTTTCCTTCTACCTCTTTAACAGATACTACATTACCCGGGCTGCTAGGGCAGGCAATCATAGATTCTACTTGAGCTAAATCTATGCTATCGGTTTTATCATAAGCAGCCCCATCATCTGCTTTAAGGGCAATCCAATCTTCGCCTCTGCCTTGTTGTTCGAGAAATTCTTTAGTGATTTCATCAGAAGGAAATACAGACGAAGTTGCCCCCATTTCTGTGCCCATATTGGCTATTACGTGCCTATCCCAAGCACTTAATGTTTTAACGCCCTCTCCAAAATATTCTATAATGTAGCCCTTGGCACCTTTTACATCGTATCTTCTGAGCATTTCTAAAACCACGTCTTTGGCACTTACCCAATTAGGCAGTTTCCCCTTTAACTCTACTCCCAATATTTTAGGCATTTTTACATAGTAAGGTTTGCCGGCAGCGGCCAAAGCCACATCTAAGCCGCCTGTGCCAATTGCTAGCATGCCTAAACCTCCGCCTGCGCATGTATGGCTGTCAGAGCCTAACAAGCTCTTTCCGGGTTTGCCAAAACTCTCCATGTGCACAACATGGCTAATGCCATTGCCTGCCCTGCTGTACCAATAACCCATTTTATTTGCAGAAGATTGGAGAAAGGCGTGATCATCGGCATTGCGAAAATCGGTCTGAAGTAAATTGTGATCTACGTATTGCACGGCCAATTCTGCTTTGACTTCACTTAATCCCATAGCATCTAGTTCTAACATAACCAAGGTACCTGTAGCATCTTGTTGGAGCACATGATCAATTTTAAGACCGATTTCTTCTTCAGCGATCATATCGCCGTGTAACAAATGAGAGTGTATCAACTTTTGGGTTGTGTTCATTGGCTTTTCCATAAATTATAAGATTTTGCTTTTTTGCTTGCCCCGATTGTTTAAGAATATTGGTGCAAATGTTTGAAAGGAGCTGGTAAATTTACCTCCTCAAAAAATGCAGCGGCATAGAATAATACTAAAAAAAATTGCCTTGGAGCTTTAGCAATTCTAACAGGCTATGTGGTGGATTGTTTGTAGGGTTTTCTTTTAACAAGGAATAAGGATGCCTCAAAAAAGTGAGTTTAAACATTTTGATTGCCTTTTTTTTGTTTTAAAAGGAATGGTAGAATTTTCGAATTTCTAGAAAAATGTTAACTTACGACTAACCTAAGCATTTGATTTAATTTTTTACAAAATCAATGCTACTGCATCCATACCCTGATAGTAATTCTCAATTTAATCTTTTCTTTTGAATTTGATTTCTCATATTTTTACATTGAGCAGCTTTGTTATTAAACAAAGGTGGTTGCTCTTATTTGTGTTTTTATTGCAATGCACGCCAAAAATTACTCCTTTTAAAGCACCCATTGATGAGCCTGAAAATTTCTCGGATTATGGAACGGCTTCAATCGATCAAAACAATTTGCCCGATAAGTGGTGGTTGGTTTTTGAAGATCCGCAGCTTAACGCCTTAATGGATAGCGCTTTTGCCAACAATATGGATCTTACCAGCACGTGGTTTCAGCTAATACAAGCACAAAATATAAGGAAAGCCCGCTCTACCTTTCTTATTCCCGATTTAGAATTTGGTGCACGTACGGCCATAAGTAGGCCTCAACCAGACTTTGCAGGTGGTGAGAACACGCAATTGGGTGTTTCAACCAGCTATGAAGTAGATTTATGGGGACGTATCCGCGCTAGTGTACAAGCAGAAGACTTTAGATTACAGGCTTCTTATTTCGATTATCAAGCAGCGGCCATCACTTTATCGGCACAGGTGGCAACGGTTTGGTTTCAGCTCATAACTACCCAAAAACAACTGAACTTAGCCCAGCAGCAAATCGAGAATAACGAGAGCATTATACAATTGATTAAAGCAAGGTTTGGGGCTGGGCAAATTAAAGGTGTAGATATATTACGGCAGCAACAAATTTTAGAAGCTACCAAAGACCAAAAAATCGTTTATGAGATCAATCTTACTGTATTAAAAAATCAATTGGCAGTACTCATTGGTAAGCCACCGCAGAATATTGAAGTAGAAGAGAGGGCCATTTTGCCAAACCTACCTATAAAGCCTGAGGTTGGTTTGCCACTTGAGTTGATTAGGCGAAGGCCTGATATACAAAGTGCCTATAGCTCACTTATGGCTGCAGATAGGGATATGGCTGTGGCAGTGAGGAACAAATTCCCCCGTCTATCTTTTAACCTTTCTACCCAGGCAAGATCAAATACCTACAGCGAACTTTTTAACGATTGGGCCTATACCCTTGGAGCAAACTTAGTAGCGCCCATTTTTAACTGGGGAAGACTTCGGGCGGAGGTTAACCGTGCTGAAGCGGTAAAGAATGGGCAACTGTATTTCTACGGGCAGTCGGTTTTGCTGGCTTTTCAAGAAGTGGAAAATGCGCTTATTCAAGAGCAAAAACAATTAGAGCGCATTGATGTACTAGAAACAAGGCTAGACCTGGCCGATAAAATATTCAAGCAATTAAGAATAGAATTTATTAATGGTTTTACTCCCTACTTAGATGTACTGCTCTCACTGAACGAGCAGCAACAATTGCAGAGAGATATGCTAGATGCGCAGCAAACGCTTTACGAGGTCAGGATATCGCTGTATAGGGCTTTGGCAGGCAGTTTTGAAACGCAAAGAGCACAAAATATTGAAACCGATAATCTGGATTAGAACTAAACGATATGAGCAAAAAGAAAATCTTGGCCATTAGCGGTGCCATTTTACTATCGGCAGC
The DNA here is from genome assembly GCA_937129345.1 of uncultured Thalassovita sp. Classification (GTDB taxonomy): domain Bacteria; phylum Bacteroidota; class Bacteroidia; order Cytophagales; family Flammeovirgaceae; genus Chondrinema. The sequence continues at coordinate 2,816 of CAKZMZ010000243.1, forward strand.
AGCGATTATATTACTCATTTTCTCTACAGAACCAGAGGCAAAAAGTGAGGGGGCTACCAAAACTACGGCTATGTTGGTAAGTGTAGAAACGGTACAAGAAGGTACTTTTATGCCTAATTTTGTAGCTACAGGCACGGTAGTTCCGGTTGAAGACATAAACCTGAGCGCACAAGTAAGTGGGCAGGTAATACAACGAGCAGCCAATTTTGTGCCTGGTGGATTGGTAAAAAAAGGGGAGTTGCTCTTAAAAATAAATCCTGCAGATTACATCAACCAATTAGAATTGAGAAAGAGTGAATTGTTGCAAGCCCAAACCAACTTAGAAATAGAAATGGGCAGGCAGAACATTGCCCAGCAAGATTTGGATTTGGTAGGAGGAGATTCTCTATCTGATAGTCAAAAAGCGTTGGTGCTGAGGCAGCCACAGCTCGATGCGGTTAAGGCTCAAATAATTTCAGCCAAGGCCTCAGTAAACCAAGCAGAACTCAACCTAGAACGCACCTCCATTAGAGCGCCTTTTGACGGGCAAGTAATCGCCCAAAATGTAACGGTAGGTTCTCAAATAGACATCAACGACAATTTGGGTAGGTTGGTCGGTATAGATGATTATTGGATTGAGATTACCCTACCACTTAATAAACTTAAGTGGCTTAAATTTCCAGAAGATGATAAAGAGGAAGGTGTAGAAGTGAAAATAATGAGCAGTACTACTTGGGGCGAAGAGGATTATAGAATGGGTTATCTGTACAAACAAATTGGTGCTTTGGACCGGCAAACAAGGTTGGCTAGGGTTCTTATACAAGTGCCAGACCCACTTGGTTTTGAGGCAGAGGGTGAAGAAAAGTCTTCGTTGATCATTGGCAGTTTTGTAGAGGCGCACATAAGCGGAGAGCGCATAGAAAATGTAGTAAAGCTCAACCGTGATTATGTTAGAAACAACCAAACAGTTTGGGTTATGGAAGATAAGGAATTATCTATTCGCGAAGTAGAAATTAACTTAATAGATGCTGAATTTGCTTATATCTCAGCAGGATTAAAAGATGGTGATCAGGTGATTACCACCAATATTAGCACCGTAACAGAAGGAGTGCCTCTCAGAACCGAAAAGATTGATTAAATTAAGAAAACACAAAGTTCACCTAGAAAAATTATTGTGGAAGAAAAAGAGGATTACAAAAAAGAAAAGGGAATTATTGCCTACATGGCGCGCCATTCTATCGCATCTAATTTATTGATGATGCTGTTGATAGGAGGTGGAATTTACACCATGTTCAACATACAGAAAGAGGTATTCCCGCAATTTCAATTAGATTTTGTAAATGTTTCGGTGGTTTACCCGGGCGCTTCTCCGGAAGAGGTAGAGCAAGGCATTTTAATGCCAGTGGAAGAAGCCATACGAGGTGTGCAAGGTATTAAGGAAATTGTATCTACAGCCAATGAGGGCTCGGGCGAAATCAGCATAGAATTGATTGCGGGTACCGATAGAATGAAGGCTTTTCAGGATATTGACCAATCGGTAAACCGCATCAGAACATTTCCCGATGATATAGAACAGCCCATAGTGGTACTACAAGACAGGCAGCGAGATGTAATGGAAATATCGCTTTATGGCAACGTAGATTTTTGGACACTTAGAAAACTAGCAGAACGTTTGCGCAACCGCTTGCTGAGCCAACCCGAAATTACCCAAGTAATGTTGGACAATGTGCCCGACTATGAGACAAGGATAGAAATTCCGAGATATAACCTGCGCAAATATCAACTGACTCTTGGACAAG
>CAKZMZ010000244.1 GCA_937129345.1 uncultured Thalassovita sp.
ACAAGACATTTCAAAAAATATACAGCAATTGATCAAAGAGCATGGTTTTGAAGCGTTTGCCTACCAATTGCCAGATGAGTACCGCCTAGATCAGCAAATGAACGAGTTAAGGGAGGCTTTAGAAGTTGATGTTGAAGTGGCAGACACCGAGCATTTTTTAACCAGTCGCGATTATATAGAAAAATTTTTCAAGGGGAAGAAAACTTACCTTATGGAAAATTTCTATAGGCATATGCGCAAGGAGCTCGATATTTTAATGGAAGGCGATGAGCCAGTGGGAGAGAAATGGAACTATGACCATGAAAACAGGAAAAAGTACGATGGTGAAACCCCCGTGCCTGAAATAAAAAGCTCAGACCGCGATACTTCAGAAATAGTGGCTCTTCTTGAAAAACAAGGCGTAGAAACTTTTGGGAGAATCGACGAAAAGGAATTTTTGTGGCCCATTTCTAGAGAAGAGGCGCTCAAAAACTTCGATGATTTTCTAGATAGATTTTTTGCCAACTTCGGTAAGTATGAAGACGCTATGGAAGAGGAATATCCCTTCCTTTTTCACTCTAGGGTTTCTTTTGCGCTCAACTCTAAAATGCTTTCCCCATTAGAAGTGGTTAAAAAAGCTGAAAAGTATTGGGCCGATAATCAAAAAGAGGTTTCTTTGGCACAGGTTGAGGGTTTTATAAGGCAAATTATAGGTTGGCGAGAATTTATGCGTGGCGTTTACTGGGCAAAAATGCCAGATTTTGCCAAAATGAACTACTTTGAGCACAAGAACAAACTGCCAGATTTTTATTGGACGGGCAAAACCAAAATGAACTGTCTGAACCATGCCATCAACAATTCTTTGGATCATGCTTATGCACATCACATCCAAAGACTGATGGTTACAGGAAATTTTGCCCTTTTGGCCGGTGTAAGCCCCGATGAGTTAGACGCTTGGTATTTAGGCATTTACATAGACGCTATTGAATGGGTGGAGATTACCAACACCAGAGGCATGAGCCAATTTGCAGACGGTGGCATTATAGCCACCAAGCCTTATGTGTCTTCTGCCAATTACATAGACAAAATGAGCAATTATTGTAAGGGTTGCCATTACAGTAAAACCAAAAAAGTAGGCGACAAAGCTTGCCCATTTAATAGCTTGTATTGGCACTTTTTCGAGAGGAATAGAGATAAGCTATCCAATAATTTTAGGGTGGGCATGATGTACCGCACTTGGGATAAAATGGATAAAGAGAAAAGAAAAGAGATATTAGAACAGGCTGAAAGCTATCTAGATTCTATAGATGAGCTATAATTTTTGCATATTTATCCGTTCTTAGCACCGTTAATGCAAAATATTATTTCTATATTTGCACTCCTTTTACTTGAGAGCCTAAAAATACTAATAAGATGAGCGATTTAATAAAATTCGTTGAAGAAGACTACAAAGACGTAAAGGCTAAATTTCCCGATTTTGGCCCTGGCGATACAGTTAATGTACACGTTCAAATCAAAGAAGGTAACAAAGAACGTATACAGCAATTTCAAGGTACGGTAATACAAAGAAAAAACCCTAATACCAACGGTGAGACTTTTACAGTGAGAAAAATCTCAAATGGTATTGGTGTAGAGCGTATATTCCCTATTTTATCGCCTAGTATTCAGAAAATTGAAGTAACCAGAAAAGGTAAAGTAAGAAGAGCAAGATTGTTCTACTTGAGAGGTCGTAAAGGAAAAGCAGCTAAAGTTAAAGAGAAAAGAATGTAATCCTACAGATTACTTTTTTATAGATAAGCAGGCCAACAAATTAATTGTTGGCTTTTTTTATGTAACATATTTTCTTATCTATTTTTAAATAATAATTTACGCTGAGATTCAGTTTTCGTATTTGAATTTACAGAACGATACCTTCTTAATGAACTAGCCTGATTGCTGAGCCAACAAAATGATTGCCCTAAGCCCCCTTCCCGATAAAAAAATATATTTTGCCTCAGATCTGCATCTAGGTTTCCCGAACGACGAAGCCAGTCTGGTGAGAGAAAAAAATTTTATTGCATGGTTAGACCACATCAAAGAAGATGCGCAACACATCTTTTTATTAGGAGACATTTTCGACTTTTGGTTCGACTACAAATATGTGGTGCCCAGAGGTTTTATTCGTTTTCAAGGAAAATTGGCCGAGTTGGTAGACAGTGGTGTGCCCATTACTTTTTTTACAGGCAACCACGATATGTGGATGTTCGACTATTTCCCCGAGCAACTAAATATCCCTGTTTATTATAAACCAGTTGAATTGCAATATGGTAATTTAAAGATGCTCATAGGCCATGGCGATGGTTTGGGCCCAGGAGATCATTCCTACAAGTTTTTAAAGAAGATATTTACCAATCCGCTGTGCCAATGGCTGTTTGGCGTCTTAAATCCTAATATAGGTATGTGGATCGCCCACACATGGTCTAAAGGCAAAAAGCATAAAAAGATGAACAAGGGCTTGAAATATTTTGGGGAAAATGAATACATCTACCAATTCTGTAAAGAGTACCATGCTAAAAGCCTATGCGATTTTTACCTTTTTGGCCATAGGCATATTCCTTATCTATTGCAGGTAGATGAGCAAAGTCAATATTTGAATATAGGCGATTGGGTGGCCCATTCAACGTTTGCGGTTTGTGATGGAAATACAGTTAAATTGAAAGAATGGACGGGTAAAGAAATTATCTCGCCAGCACCTGAGACCTATGACCATCCAGTTTCAACAAAATAAAGAGGAGAATACTGAAAGACCATAGCGAAGACCCTCCATAGCTAAAGAAGGGCAGGGGAATGCCGATTACCGGAAATAGCCCTATGGTCATGCCGATATTGACCGTAAAGTGGAAAAACAATATAGAGGCCACGGAATAACCATAAACACGGGCAAATCTCGACTTTTGCCTTTCGGCAAGGGCGATGATGCGGTAGAGTAAGAAAACAAAAAGAATAATGACCGTCATACTGCCCAGCCAACCGTACTCTTCGCCTACAGTACAAAAAATAAAATCGGTGCTTTGTTCCGGTACAAAATCAAATTTAGTTTGTGTGCCATTTAAAAAGCCTTTACCCCAAAAACCTCCAGAGCCAATGGCTACTTTAGACTGTATCACATTCCAGCCAGAGCCTTTCGGGTCCTTGTAAGGATCTACCAATACTTCTACCCTAGCCCTTTGGTGCGGTTTGAGCACATTTTCTAGTATGTAATCCATACTAAAAGCTAAGATTACCAGCAATACCGTTACGGTAAACACAGAAACGGCCACCTTAATCTTTCTTCTTTTATTGGCAAAGAGATAAGAGATGAGCGCAATAGTAAAGCCTATGCCAGCTACTGAGAGTATAAATCTATTAAAGTTGCCTTCCCTAAAAAAAAGGGTAATGACAAAAAAGCCTGCCAGTATAACACCTACAGATAAGATAAAACCCGGGAAACCCTCTCTATAAAGCACGAGCACAAGTGCAGAAAATACCAATGCAGAGCCAGTATCTCCTTGTAAAATAATCAAAACAAAAGGCACAAAGATGATGAGCAGGCTAGGAAGTAAAGCTGAAGCTTGGTCGGCCTTTTTATTGGTGTTGTCTAAGAATTTGCCCAGTGCCAGTGCGGTAGCAAATTTGGCAAACTCTGAGGGTTGGAAGCGTATGCCCCCGCCTAAATCAAACCAAGAGGTAGAGCCTGCTACCTCTCTACCAAAAAACAGAACAGCTACCAGTACA
>CAKZMZ010000245.1 GCA_937129345.1 uncultured Thalassovita sp.
GAAAGCAGTCATGGAAAACAATCCATCAGTTGTTAGGAATTTTGAAGACTCAGACCGACATCCTGTAGATAACATTTCTTGGGATGACAGCCAAGCTTTTATAGATAAGCTAAATACTTTGAACCTAGGTACTTTTAGGCTGCCAACTGAAGCAGAGTGGGAATATGCCTGTCGCGCTGGTTCGGACACCCGATATTATTGGGGCACCGACTCTACAGATTGGCAAGTGTATGAATATGCTTGGGCTTTTCCACGGTCTGAAGGACGGAGCCATCCTGTAGGCTTGAAAAAACCTAATAATTGGGGGCTCTACGATATGAGCGGCAATGTATGGGAATGGTGCCAAGATTGGAGAAGCAGCGCCTATGACAGTACTGACCTAGTAGACCCAAAAGGCAACAAAGAAGGTAAAAAGAAAATTTACCGAGGTGGGAGTTGGTTCAATAAGCCTGCTACCCTGCGCTCTGCCAATAGAAATGGCCATGAACCAGATACCGGTGGTGGGCCTAACTCGGGTTTAAGATTGGTAATGGAATTATAGATTGTACACCATCTCCCACAACACAAAATCTCCTTTTACAAACGCAAATTACCTGTTACTGAAAATATGATGACTGGGCGGTCATTCTTACTTACATTCGCTTTGCCTAAGTTCAAATCTTCATAAAGCCTAGACAAAGTGCCAAAACAAACATTTTTCAATCTCGCAGAAAACAAAAGAGAGAAATTGCTCAAAGCTTTTTTGATGGAGTTTAGCACCAAAAGTTTTGAAGATGCTTCGATTTCTGCCGTGGTGAAAAAGCTTGGCATCGCCAAGGGCAGCATCTATCAATATTTTGAAGATAAGATGGATTTGTTCTTTTACCTCAAACAACATTGCGAGCAGGTAAAACAAAGCTATGCCAAACACATTAAGCGTGAGGACTACGAAGATTTTTGGCAATTTTTAAGAGCACTTTACCAAGAGGGCATCAAATACGATATGGAAAGACCCTTAGAAAGTAATTTTCTCTTTGCCTTGGTAAACCAACAACATTCGCCCACTATGCGGCAATTTTACATAGAATGGCAACAAAAAGCATTAGACATGTTCACACAAATGATTGCTTACGAAGTAAAAATCGGGCATTTCAGACAAGACCTCCCGCCTAAATCTATGGCTTATGTCTTGGTAACTTTAACGACCAAGATAGGCGATTACATGACAGTTACCATGGATGTAGATATTCAGAAAAAATTATTTAGTGGAGAACCCATTTTGGCACACAACAGCGGTAAAACGCTATTGCAGGCAGTAGATGAGCATATAATGATTTTAAAAAGAGCCTTTTCAAAACCATAAAAATGATACAAGTAGAAAACCTTTCTTACCATTATCCCAACAGCAAGGAGCCCACCTTAATAGGACTCGACTTTTCTGTAAGGCAAGGGGAAATCTTCGGATTTTTGGGGCCTTCAGGATCAGGGAAAAGTACTACCCAAAAGATCCTATACAAAGTACTCAAAGGTTTCAAAGGAAAAGCCGTAGTAAAAAACAAACCCCTCCAAGAGTGGGACAGTACGTATTTTCAACTCATTGGAGTTGGGTTTGAATTGCCTAACCATTATCTCAAGCTTACTGGCAAGGAAAATTTGCAGCTCTTCAGCAGTTTCTACCCAAAGGAGAAGATAAAGGACATCGACACACTTTTTAAAATGGTCGGTCTTGAGGACAGCATGGATAAAAAGGTGAGCGACTACTCAAAGGGAATGAAAATGCGGCTCAATTTTATTAGAGCATTGATGCACGATCCAGAAATTTTGTTCTTTGATGAACCCACAGCAGGCCTAGATCCTGTAAATGCCAAAAAAATAAAGCAACACATCAAAGATTTAAAACAAGCAGGCAAAACAGTATTCATCACCACCCATAATATGAACACCGCTGATGAATTGTGCGATCGCGTAGCCTTCATTGCAGAAGGGCAACTGATCTTAACCGATGTACCCTCTAAGCTAAAGTATCAGTATGGCAAGGACTTGGTAAAAGTGGAAACCAAACAAAAGGGCAATCGCGATTTCCCACTCGAACAAATTGGGCAAAATGAAGATTTCCTGAAATTTATAAAGGAAAACGAGTTGGTCAGGATGTATACCGATGAGGCCACCTTAGAAGAAGTTTTTGTAAAGGTAACCGGCAAAACACTTAAATTATGACAAGCTATTTAAAGCTATTGAAGTGGCAGTTTATACTGCTCGCAAAGAATAACATCATTAGCATAAGTATTGCCGTAACCGCTATTTACAGCCTTATTTTTTGGGGTATTAAAAATATGGGAAATACGGAACAAGTACTGGTCTTTTTTCTTTACAACGATACAGCCATTATCGGTCTGTTCTTTATCGGCATATCGGTGATAATTGAAAAAAACCAAGAGGTGCTCAATGCACTTTTTATCACTCCATTAAGCTTGCATCAATATCTCACTACAAGAATTTTTGCACTTACTGTGGTAGGCTGGCTTTGCGCTTTGGCCATGGCTTATTTTTCCATAGGTGTCTACATAAATTGGGGGCTATTTTCTTTGGGCGTCCTTAATATTTGCGTTCTATCATCATTGGCGGGTTTATGGTTGGTTTGTTTCAATACAGAGGTTTTGCTATTTCTTTTAAGGTCTATACCCATTTTGATTTTTTTAGTGGCCCCGCCCCTACTCAATTACTTTGAGGTTACCCAAATTGCCTTTTTTAACTGGCTGCCCACGCAGGCATCTTTAGACTTTGTGAGTGGTGCAATTACAGATCAAGCTAATGCAGGTCAAGAAATATACACTTATGTTTCTTTATTCTTTTGGCCTCTGCTTGCCTATTATCTTGTTTATCAAATATTTAAACGCAAAATAGTTGAACAATGAACCTCCTATTAAAACTTTCTGGCAATGATTTTAAACTCATTTTTAGAGATGCTTCTCTACGGTTTTTTCTTGCTTTGCCTTTGCTTATTTTTTTGGTCATCAATTATTTTGTGCCTTACCTCATTACAGAATTCCCTGTGGTAAAAGATTACCTGCCCTACATCTTTATAGCGGCCACCATCCAAATAGTGCAAATGTTCGGTTTTATCTATGCCATGGTTTTTATAGATGAAAAAGATACACAAGTAGCCAAAGTTTACGGCATTTTGCCCGTAAATAAATCGGGCTTTACTTTTGGCAGACTCGCTATCCCGATAGCTATTTCCATATTGGTTACTTATCTCTTACTGGTTTTACAGCCATTTTACAGCTTTTCTTTTGAACAGAAATTGGGTGCTACCTTTTTGATTGCCATCCTCAGTGTTGCTTATCCTTTGATGATCGCTATTTTGTCTACCAACAAAATGGAAGGCATGACCTGGGTAAAGGGACTTAATATCATTGTTATACTGCCTTTGGCTACTTATTTTGTACCAACCACCTACTCCTATTTTTTTGCCATATTTCCCACCTATTGGCTTTTCGAGTTTATTAAAGAGATGATAGAGGGCTCTTTTTCAGTAATCCATTTTGTGATAAGTGCACTTTACTTAGGGCTAGTGGTGTTTTTTAGTATGAGTTTTTTTGTGAAGAGGCACTTTGTGTAGCACGCATTTAAAAATTAGGTCGTGTACTTAAAAATATGTGGCTTAATGTGGTTTACCTTGCAGGAAAAAAAGGCAATCGGTTTATTTTTACTGACCGATGTTGGTGTCGGCACCAACATTTGCTTCTGCTTAAGTTCACCATTTAATCTTCCGCTCCTTTCTCCTTGAGTTTCTTAATACTTTCTTCCGCATCCAATTCTTCTGGTACTTTTCCAGTGTTTTGTGCGAGTAAATCCCTCAAATCTGCATGGTTTTTTTCGTGTAGAGAAGTGATATCTTCTAACGCGCCCAAACCACTTTTAAAGCCCTCGTTGGTCATTTCTACAGCCAAATCCCTAACCTTTAAGAGAATAAGCGGAAGTTCCTCATCAGGAATGGGCTCTCCGTTAAACAAAATCTTGCGCCCCTTAAAATCAATTTGTACATAATCATCGAAAGTGCCACCGATGGAAGCCACGTACTTAGAAAATTTATCTTTAGTGGACTCTAGCTTGTTCCAATACTCCAGCCTTTTATTGGTTTTGAGTTCTTGGAGTGTTTTCTCGCATTCTATAAAATACCGCCTAGCCTGCTTGCCCAAATCATTGTTCTCCACCATGCAAAGCTCTTTGGCCATGGTAATGGTGAGTACATAATCGTGGCTATCACGACCTCCGGTGCCTTTTTCTAAAATTTTAGAAAAAGCCTCTCCTTCTTTAAAATCGTATTTTTTGATGCGGTTTTTGATCCAATCGGCAAACTTGCTCTTTACTTGTAAAAAAGCATGCAGTTCCCTTGCCGATACCACATTGCCCTTGTATATCTTGATCAGTTCCATATTGGCGATAGATTATTTAGGTTTAAGACTTTGCCTGTTCGTATTTGCTAAGCCACTCTTCAATAATGTGGTCCAGCAAATCGACCGCATTTACCTTTTCTTTTCGCGCAACGCGTTTCAAACTGCGATGCACTTGTTTCTTTACCTTCATAGTGGTGTACTCAATGGGTGTCACTTTCCTAAGCTTTTCCAAACCTTTTCTCACGTCCTCCTCGGTCTCTTCTACCGATGCCAGATCGGCTTTTTCCTTTCCTTCAGGTTTGGCTTCTTTAGGTTCGTTTTTAGCAAAAGTCTTTTCTAAACTAAAATCCTTTTTTCCTTTCATGATACTTCTTTTAGTATTTCAAAAGTAAGATTCTCATAGTCTATGGCGCCGTGGCTCGTGGGCGCGTAGTTAAAAATATCCTTGCCCGCCGCGGGGGCCTCTGCCAATGCAATGTTCTCTCTAATGTAAGTCTCAAAAATGGGATAGTGTTTCTCTATTTCTGCCGCCACTCCCCTATTGAGCACCTTCCTCTTGTTGAACATGGTGATGATCACCCCCAATACATCGAGGTCTTCATTTAGATCGCTTTTTACATCTGCCAAGGTCTCTGTCAAAGATTTTACTCCTTCCATAGCGAGATACTGTGCCTGCAATGGGATCAAAACATATTTACAGGCCGTTAGAGCGTTTACTGTCAATAATCCGATAGATGGAGAACAATCTACTATTACAAAGTCGTATTCGCCCTTAAAATCGTTTATTTTCTTTTTGAGGAAAAACTCCCTTGCCATCTTTGCCGCCAACTCT
>CAKZMZ010000246.1 GCA_937129345.1 uncultured Thalassovita sp.
GGAAAATTGGCCAATAAAACTCCAAAAGCAATGGGAACCAACAACAATGGCTCACACTCTTTTTTTATCCCCAAATACAATAAAACAAAACCAATGGCCAGCATCAACAAAGCACCGGGCGATACAGCAAAATCTCCCAGAGCTGTCATCTCAAACAACTTCTCTAAAATATCCATTTTCTAAACCAGCTTTACAATTGCTTCGTCTTCCTCTACATCTGAGCCATCTGCTTGGCATATCTCCACCACTTTTCCGCTTACATCTGCCGTTACCGCATTGTACACTTTCATAGACTCAATGTAACCAATAATGTCTCCTGCACTAACCATATCGCCAGATTGAATACCTTTTTCTGAAGGGGTCTTGGTTCTAAAAAATTTACCCTCAACCGGTGCCAAAATTTCCTTTGTACTGCCGTTAGATGCTGGAGTGATTTCAGCTTTTGGTTTTTCTATTGCCTCCTGAGAAACTCCGTTCTCACTGCCTACTACTTCATCATAACTTATCTGAACCTTAAACACCTCGCCGTTTACTGCTATATTCATAGATTTAGGCTGAGTATTTGCAACAGGAGCGGCTTGCATTGGGCTGACTTCTGTAGCTTTCTGAGGAGCCGTTTCAATAGCGGATGCTTTTTTCTTGGCTAGGTCTTCTTCAAAAGTCTTTTTAGCTGTGCCAGATTTGTAAGCCCTGTACTGCTCGGGGTGCATGGCCAATTCCATCAGTTCTTCTTCGTCTTCACCTAAACCCCAATTGTTTTCTGCCATTTCCTTCCTGAAAACCTCCAAATTATCAGGATATAAATCTTGGGGTCTTCCAGTAAAAAATTCCCTGCCCTGACTTTCTGCCAGTTTTACAAGTTCATCATCTAATTTTCCAGGTAGTTTTCCTGCTTTACCCAAAATCATGTCCCAAATGTTATCGGCAATCATAGACCAGCGCTCTTTGCCTTTGTGCATTTGTATAACGTTCATTAAAGCTACATTTTTTACATATTGGCTGTAAGGCGTGACCAGCGGCGGATACCCCAACTTTGGCCAAATGTACTCTACTTCATCAAAAAGTTTTATAAGCAACTCATCTTGGGTAACTGTAGGCTTGTCGCGTTTAGTAAGCCACTTATTCAAACTACTGAGGTTGTTTTCCAAATCTGCCATTAAACTGCCCATCATACCACCGGGCAGGCCAGGACCGATCAGCAAGGAGTTCATCATCCTGTTCTTGGGGTTGATGTAATAACCGAGAAAATCGTCTATAAACTCTTGTGTGAGGCTTCTGGCTTGCATGTACGCTTTCATGTTAATGTCAGGTACTGAAAAACCAGCATCTTTCAACATGGCATGTGCCGTGAGCAAATCTACATGGCCTGTACCCCAAGAAAGTGGCTCCATACCTACATCAACAATTTCTGCCCCTGCCCTCGCTACCTCTAAAATGGACACGGGGGCAAAACCTGGCCCTGAGTGGCCATGGTATTGCACCAACACATTGGGATAAGCCGATTTGATGCCTTCTACGATTTTTCCTAAAGAGACCGGCCTGCCGATACCGGCCATGTCTTTCAGACAGATTTCGTCTGCACCGCCTTCAATAAGTTTTGCAGCTAGTTCTATATAGTATTCCACTGTGTGGATCTTTGAGTAAGTAAGACAAAGCGTACCTTGTGCAATCATACCTCCTTCTTTTGCATAAGTGATTGAATCGATGATGTTCCTCTCATCATTCAATCCGTCAAAAGAGCGGGCAATGTCGGTACCTTGCTGTTTCTTTACCTTAAACATGAGCTTTCGAACATCGGCAGGTACGGGACTCATCCTAATGCCGTTTAGTGCCCTCTCAAGCATGTGCGTTTTTATTCCGGCATCATTAAAGGCCTGTGTCCACTCGCGAACCGATTTATTAGGATTTTCACCAAAAAGTAAATTGATCTGCTCAAAGCCACCTCCGTTGGTTTCAACCCGAGCAAAGCAGCCCATATCTACTATTACTGGAGCTATGCGTACCAATTGGTCAACCCTTGGCATATACTTACCCGAAGATTGCCACATATCGCGATACATTAACGAAAATTGAATATCTCTTGCCATTTTATTGTTTATTGAGACTTAGTTTTTTCTAATTGATTTAAATCTTTTCTACTGAGGTAATTTTCCCTTTGCCATGTGTTGCATGTTCTACTGCAGCAGCAATCGCCGCCATTTTTGCAGATGGTAGAGATGGGATATCTTGGGCATTTGTTTGAGGTAAATCTTTTTGAAGAGCATTGACCGAACGGATCAATACATTGCCCAGTAAAACTACTAGTGATAAAACCGTAATAACGGTAATCATGCCAATAACCAAAAGCATCAACGCGGTTCCGAATTCGCCTCCCATAAGTTTAAAGTTTGTCGGTTAATTTCTATGATCCTAATCTAGAAATAAATACAAGCAAAAGAAATCTCTAAAAAACTACTTCCAGTAAAATCTTCAGATTTATGCTTTTTAAATGTAATTACATATAAATGGCTGCAATTAAAGCATAAAGTTTTTAACTTATTATGATAAAAATCAGAAACAATAAGCTTACTATCTGATTTATGCTATCATGAAATTGATTATTAAAACAAAAGTGGCGAAAGACATACAATCTGTATGGCAAGGATTTGACGAAACGCTCTTCACTAAGTTGAGCCCTCCTTTTCCCCCTGTAAAGCTACTGCGTTTCGATGGCTCTTTAAAGGGCGACAAAGTGGCACTAGAACTCAATTTTTTATTCTTTAAACAAGTTTGGGAAAGCCTTATTACTGATCAAAACGAAAGTGAAAAAGAAATATATTTTGTGGATGAAGGAATGAAGCTACCCTTTTTCCTAAAAAAGTGGACGCACAAACACAGAATCATTAAAGATGGAAACGGGAGTATTATCGCTGATGAAATAGAATTTGAAGCACCTTTACCCGGCATGTCGCTCTTGCTCTATCCTACACTTTGGTTGCAATTTGCCTATAGAAAACCCATCTACCAAAACATTTTCAAATAAAAAAAGCCGAACTGTTTTGCAGTTCGGCTAACTTATATATCAATAATCGTAAGATTACATCATGCCTGGCATACCGCCGCCCATGCCTGGGTGTCCTCCACCTGCAGGTGCTGGGTTCTCTTCTTCTTCATCAGCTACTACACATTCAGTAGTGAGCAACAATGAAGCTACAGAGGCAGCATTCTGTAATGCCAATCTAGTTACTTTAGTTGGGTCAATCACTCCAACAGCAACTAAGTCTTCGTACACACCAGTTCTTGCATTGTAACCGTAGTTACCTTCGCCTTCAAGCACTTTCTGTACGATTACAGAAGACTCTAGTCCTGCATTTTCAACAATAGTTCTCAACGGAGACTCAAGAGCAATTCTTACTATGTTAATACCAGTAGCCTGATCTTCGTTTTCTGTCTCTACGCTATCAAGAGCTTTGATGGCGCGAATCAACGCTACACCACCACCAGCTACAACACCTTCTTCAACAGCAGCTCGGGTTGCGTGCAAGGCATCGTCAACCAAGTCTTTTTTCTCCTTCATTTCTACTTCGGTAGCAGCACCAATGTAAAGTATTGCCACACCACCAGAAAGCTTGGCCAATCTTTCTTGCAATTTCTCACGGTCGTAATCAGAAGTAGTGTTTTCGATCTGCTGCTTAATTTGGTTCACGCGAGCTTGGATGTCATCTTGAGAACCGTTACCATTTACTATGGTAGTATTGTCTTTGTCGATGATCATTTTCTCAGCAGTACCCAAATACTCGATAGAAGCATTCTCTAATTTGTAACCTCTTTCTTCTGAAATTACAGTACCACCTGTTAAAATAGCGATATCTTCTAACATAGCTTTTCTTCTATCGCCAAAACCAGGAGCTTTAACGGCAGCTATTTTAAGAGCACCTCTAATTTTATTTACTACCAAAGTAGCTAGAGCCTCTCCTTCAACATCTTCGGCAACAATAACCAAAGGTCTTCCAGTTTGAGCAACTGCTTCTAACACAGGAAGCAATTCCTTCATGTTAGACACTTTTTTGTCATAAATCAAGATGTAAGGATTTTCTAGATCAGCCTCCATCTTGTCGGTGTTGGTTACAAAGTATGGAGAAAGGTAACCTCTGTCAAACTGCATACCTTCTACAGTTTTTACTTCAGTTTCAGTACCTTTTGCCTCCTCAACAGTTATTACACCGTCTTTACCAACTTTATCCATAGCCTGAGCTATCATTTTACCAACTTCCTCATCGTTGTTGGCAGAGATAGAAGCTACTTGAGAGATTTCGCTAGAGTTTTCTATGGCTCTTGAGTTGTTGGCCAATTCAGCTACTACAGAAGTAACTGCCTTGTCAATACCTCTTTTTAAATCCATAGGGTTTGCACCTGCAGCTACGTTTTTAATACCAGCTGTAAAAATGGCTTGGGTTAAAACAGTAGCAGTGGTAGTACCATCACCAGCTTGGTCAGCAGTTTTAGAGGCCACCTCTTTCACGAGCTGTGCGCCCATGTTCTCAACCGCATCTTTCAATTCGATTTCTTTTGCGACAGAAACGCCGTCTTTTGTAATGGAAGGTGCACCAAATTTTTTGTCAAGGATAACATTTCTACCTTTTGGTCCTAAAGTTCCCTTCACGGCCTCGGCTAAGGTATCCACACCTTTTTTCAGGCCTTCTCTTGCTTTGCTGTCAAATAATATTGATTTACTCATTTTTTTCTTTAATTAATTGATTCTAAATATCGATTTAATTAACTACATGTGTTTTTTTGGAAAGACATTCTTTCAATTTGTCAGACAATAGCAAAAATGTCAGACTCTCTCATAATGAGGTAATCTTTGCCATCAATGCTGATCTCAGTACCTGAGTACTTTCCATACAATACAGAATCACCTACTTTAACAGTTAAAGGCTCGTCTTTTTTGCCGTTACCTATTGCAACTACTTGACCTTTTTGAGGCTTCTCTTTCGCTGTATCAGGAATGATAATTCCAGAAGCTGTTTTCTCTTCTGCAGGTGCAGGTTCTACCAGAACTCTGTCTGCCAATGGTTGAATATTTACTTGTGACATTTTTTAAAAAATTTGATTTTGTAACCTTAAGTTTTAAAAGAATCTAAATTGAAATCGTTTTCACTTAGAGCATTTCTCATGCCAGCGCAAAACTGTGACATTTTGCATAGCAAACACTGACATTTTTGCATAATTTGTCAGTAAATATGAAAACTTAAAGCTTAAACTTACGTCAATGTGGAAATTTTAGCAGTCACTTAGGCCGATGTAGTACAATAATTAAATGCTTTAGCAAGCATCTTTTGACTATTAATGCAGTAAAAATTTTAGCATATTATATAGCCTGCCCTGCCTTGTTTATATATATCCAACTCGTACCTTTCATAACTTGTGCCGTGTTTCCCTCAAATGGATAGGCAAAAT
>CAKZMZ010000247.1 GCA_937129345.1 uncultured Thalassovita sp.
GTTCTTCTTCTTTGTACCATCGGCTTTCGGGCGTTTGCAAATCGTTGGCTCCAAAAAAAAGGTAATATTTACCATCCTTTTTAACTGTGCATGGCGCCCACATGGCACGGTTGGCCCAAGCAACCGTAGCTGTGTCTATGATCATTTCGTGCTTTTGCCAATGCACCAAGTCTTTTGAGGAAAAAGCATCCATAAATACCTGCTTTTCAAACCTCGCTGAGTAGGTGGGAAATATCCAATAGGTGCTGTCAAAAATAGCGACCTCTGGGTCGGCGTACCAACCTTCAAACAATGGGTTGCCAGATCTTAATGTATAGGTTTCTTGGTCTGCCGAAGCCGCTTTCGAAGCCGCTTTCGAAGCCGCTTTCGAAGCCGCTTTCGAATCAATATCCTTCCCATTTTGGCAAGATAAAGCAAACAGCATAAGGCTTAGCATGATCAGTAATTGTCTCATTATCTTTTCTTTTTAGGTATTTCCAGAAACACACTCCCAATAATACCAGAATCTTCTAGCCCCCAGCGAGCCGCTTCAAAAGGCGTGTAAGTGATATCCACAAAGTTGATGTCGTAAAACTTTTTCCAACCAGGTTGCTCTTTATCGAATTTCCGCATGTAATTGGCCGAGAGGTTCTGTACAATTACCTCTAATTCGTTGCTTTCCTGTAAAACCTCAGCGGGAATAGTAAGCGAAAGCGGAAAACTCCAAACCGTGCCACAATCTTTGCCATTTACCAATACTCTAGCGCTTTCATGCACTTCCTGAAAGTTAATTTTAATAGCCTTGCCCAATTGTGAAGGCTCTAATGAAAATTGTGTTTTGTAGTGCGCCTTGCCACAATAAGTTTGAATTTTAGCATTGTCCCAAGTGGGTGCATCCCATGTGGTCCAAGAAGTAAGCGTATCTATTTTAAATGTGCCCGGTATACTTTCAGAAATGCCTCCTTCAAATTGCACCTGCCAGGTATTTTGGCTCAAATCTATGTTTGAGGCAGCATCGAAATATGACCAAGAACTTAAATCAGGTTTTTCTGCAAAAGTTTCTATAATGATAGAAGCACCCGGTGCCAAGTCTAAGTAAAATTTGCCATTGGTCTTGATGAATCCTTTTTGCTCACTCATGGG
Organism: uncultured Thalassovita sp.; assembly: GCA_937129345.1. GTDB lineage: Bacteria > Bacteroidota > Bacteroidia > Cytophagales > Flammeovirgaceae > Chondrinema. The sequence goes on from CAKZMZ010000247.1 coordinate 1,123, forward strand.
ATCATAAAAAGTAACATATTGGTAATTGGCACTCAACGCTACAGAATCTGCATAAAATTCATCGCTTAAATTGCTAATGAAATACATTATGCCTTCTCCCCTCCTTTTCCTAATAAATTCAAGTCCTTGTTTTTTGATGCTTTCTGCAGAAATTTCAAATTGAGTCAGTGCCGCACTCAAATCATTAGTTACCAACACATTGCTCAATGTTAAAAGGTTTTTATTGATGTTTTCAAAACCTAAAGTCGGTTTTTTGTTAAGCCTGCTTGCCAAACCTGCTTGAGATTTTGGTAAGTGCCCTTCAAAGATGATTTTCGCCCCTTTTTCTGCCAAAACTTCTAGGTTGGCCAAGGTTTGGATGCTTAAATATTCTACGGGCGGTACAACAATGGTTTTATAAGTGATGCTATCTTTAATAAATAAATTACCCTCAGCATCTACCTTAATACTGCCCAATTGTTTATCGGAGAGATAATCGAAGGTATGACCGTTTTGCCATAATTTACTGGCTGTGGCACCAAAAGCTGTCTCATTGAACCACTTGCTGTATTTGTGTACATCTAGTTGCAACAAAATCCTGCCTTCCGATTGTGTCCATAAATCATCAATCGGGAAGTACAAAAGCACATCATTATCCGATTTTGCATTTTGAAGCTCCACTTGTACGTTTTTAATATATCGGTTCAAATGGGGCAGTTCTTCCCAAAAATGCGATTGCCTGTTAAAATTGGTAGATGCATAAAACAACCAACCCGGGAACCCTTCCTCGGCAGGCGAATAAGTACTCCCATGATAAAAAATGTGGTTGATGCCTGCCGTGAACAGTTGGTCAATATGTGGCTTTACTTGTTGCAACGATACCTTGAAATGATTGCCCAACCAAGTGGTCGTTTCTGAGCTTACCAGTTTTTTACCCAATAAATGCGCAGGAGAAGAGGCAAATTTCATCATCAATGGACTTGGCCTGCCAAAGCGCTCTTCTTCATAATCGGGGTCACAATCCAAACCTGGAATGGCAAAGTCACTACAACCAAAAGACTCCGTTTCGGGGATATCCACTTCTGCGTAGTAATCTAGTATATTTCCCGGCGAGCCATGGGCTTGGTTGCGTGTTAATTTGCCTTTTTCGTTGCTCCAACTCGCCCAAGTTTCTGTAAAACCTTTTAACAACATCTCGGAGAGTGTAGCTCTAATATCTCGCACCAAGTGTGGCCTTAATGGATTGAGCGTATCCGATAGCAAAAACAAATAATCTTGAACCGCATAGCCATGCAGTTCTTTAAATTGCTCTTCTAGCCCTGTTGACCAATTGGCGCCATAAACCTCATAAGAATCGTTGTAATAGGTCCTGATATCGATATTTCTTTGGGTCAAGGTCTCTTCAAATGCATTTAAGTAGGCTTGTATATTTTCTTTGTTGAAATAATCGACGACCAATCCTTCGCCGCCGGGGGCTGCCCTCTTTACTTTTTGTCCAGTAGGTTTAATGCCGTAAATCATTACTTCCCAACTTCCTCTTGGCATCTTTTTAAAAATAGAATCGGAAGGGTTTTCAGAAGAATAGAGTTGAATGTAATCTTTTTCACCTTTGGCATAAATCGCAGAAATATCGCTCAACTCGTACCTTTTTTTTAAGCTTTTAATACTGAGTGTGATGCGGTCAACATTCCTAAACAATAATTCGGTCTCAGGAACAAAAAGCCTTTTTGCCGCCATTTCTTCATTAACCATTGGGCCTCCAAATGGCCAACCGGTGCCCAGCGTTAAATCTACACCAAGCGACAATGCTTTCGCCTTTTCTACGGTAAACTCAACTGCATCCAACCACTGCTCAGATAAAAAGGGCTTGAACTTATTTTCATAGCCTTTAGCTCCGTAAATGGGAATGATGTGTACGCCACCTAGTCCTGCTTCGGCAAATTCTTCTAACTGTAAGGCGATGTCGTCTTGGTTTACGGCACTGCCCATCCACCACCAATAAGTCCAAGGTTTGGTTGTATCTTGTGCCGAAATAAACCACGATTGAAAAAGGAAAACTGCAAAAAGTATCGGTATTACTAGGCTTTTTATTTTCCTCATACTGCTATTCTTTTTCATTGTTCAATAGGTTTTCTAGTACGCTTTTTTCTACCTTGACCACCGTGCCATGTCTTGTACCTTCAGGGAAATTGATTTGCTCGGAAACATCCTTCCAATCTTGGGGATTTGTTGAAAACTCTTTGGCGAGCACTGCGCCCATTTTATGCCGTGTATATTGATCGTAGAGCACCAACCATCCTTTTGGCGTTTTTACAGCAGTGGGGCCCTCGACCCAATTGTCTGTAATAGGCTCAGTGGCATTGGTATAGGGGCCTGTTAATTGCTGGCTTGTAGCTATTCTAATGTTTTTTTCGGCTTGGGGCACCTTGGTTTCATTTTTAAGGAACATCACATATTCGCCCTTTATTTTTTGTATAGTACCATCGATCACGTTAAAGCCATGGTCATATAATAAGATAGTTGGGGAAAATTCCTCAAAATCTTGGGTAGTGGTGTAGTACATTCTGTGGTTGTATTTGTTACCACCTGAACCTGCCGTTTCAGGGAATCTGCCCGGTATGGTGGTTGACCAGTAAATAAGGTAGGTTTTTGTCGTTGCATCGTAATACAATTCAGGCGCCCAACAATTAATGGCATCGGGCTCATGCTCCATTACGGGAATGTACTTTTGTGCTGACCAGTTGATCAAATCTTCTGAATTGGCATAACCAATACCTTGCTCGTTCCAGCTTACGGTCCATACCATATGAAATTTTCCGTCCCCACCTTTAATAATGCATGGGTCACGCATCAATTTATCCCCGCCTACTTCGGGTTTTAAATAAGATTGATTGTTGTTGAGTACCTGCCAATTAAAGGCATCGTAACTGTATGCCAAGTGCAAGCCGTCTTCTCCATTGTTCTGGAAAAAAGAAAAGAGATAAACTGGCGGCTCTTCTTCGGCACATCCCAATAAAAAAATGAGGATGGTTAGGCTAGTTAAAATTTTTTTCATTTGATAGCTATTTTTTGTTTATTGTAAAGTTTCGTCCTCTGAATCAATTCATACAGGCTATGTGGTTGTGTAAGCTAAGAATTGATTGAAAGATATTGAATATGCTTGAAAAAATAGACTATGGATCACCAAAGACGGAAAATACTCAAACAAATGGCCATTCTGCCCTTTTTAAAAGTAGTAAGTTCGGATACAGCTGCGCTGGGATCAAGTTCATTAAAAGCCCCTCGAATTAGTTTTAGTGTAAATGCCTATTCTTTTAATGCTGCTTTAAGTTCAGGAGAAATGACACTATTTGATATGATGGATCATGCAGCAGAAATTGGCTTGAACGCGGTAGATTTAACTGCTTATTATTTTCCGGGGTATCCAAAAGTACCTAACGATGATTATTTGTTTAAATTTAAGAGAAAGGCCCTAAAACTAGGGCTAGATATAAGCTGGACAGGCGTAAGAAATAATTTTGCTACGTCAAGTACCGAAGCGCGCCAAGCAGACATCGCAATGATAGAAAATTGGGCGAAGGCCTCAGCCAAACTTGGTGCTCCCATTATGCGCATCTTTGCTGGTAGAGGCAGTTACGAAAACCATTCGAAAGAAACTGTAAAAGAATGGATGGTTGAAGATTTAAAAACCTGTGCTACCATAGCAGGCTCTTATGGTCTTTTGCTAGGCCTGCAACACCACAACGATTTTTTATTTAGTAGTACCGAAGTGATAGACATATTGGAGCGAGTAAATTCTGAGTGGTTAGGGCTTATTTTAGATATAGGTAGCCTGCATGGCGATACTTATGCTGAAATTGAGCAATTAGCGCCTTATGCCGATTATTGGTTTATAAAGGAATATGTATACCCCAATGGCAAAAAAGCTGCTGTAGATATGCAAAAGATTGCTCAAATTTTAAGAAAGAGCAACTATAAGGGCTATGTTTCTTTTGAAAGCCTTTCAGACGGAGACCCAAAACAAATTGTGGCCAAGATGTTCGCTGATTTGCAAGCGGCTTTATAGACAGGCAAGATTTGTAACCTTATTCCAACTTTTTTATATCGTCGTCAGGCGGCAATTCTTCTGGGTTTTTGCCAATGTTTTCTTTAAGGTATTCGCGAATGTCTTGATGATTGCTTTTGTGCAAGGCCTCAATTTTATCCAAATCTTTTTCCCCACTACTCTTTAGCGTTTCGTTCGATATTTCGACAGCTAAATTTCGAGCAATAAGTAATATTTTTGGAAGTACTTCATCGGGCAGCGGTTCTCCGTTAAAAAAAATTTTTCTGCCCTCGTAATCTATTTGAATAAAATTGCCTTGCGCATGACCCGCTTCAATTAAATAGTCTCTAAAGTTTTGCTTGGAGCCTTCCAAATCTTGGAAATGCTGTAACCTTTCTGAGGTTTTAAGTTTTTGCAGAGTCTCCTCGCAGTCTATAAAATATTTTCGGGCCTGTTTGCCTCTTTCGCTGCGTTGCAGCATGGAAATCTCCTTAGCAGCGCTTATACTTAAATAGTATTCTTT
>CAKZMZ010000248.1 GCA_937129345.1 uncultured Thalassovita sp.
TTTGCAAACGATAGTGCCACAAAACAAGCCCTACCAACACACACAAACCCAAGGCACAGCCCCACCATGGCAACATGCCACCGCAAAAGACCAAAAAGGCAAGGCTGATGGCGATGAGGGTGTTTAGATATTTTAAATGCATATTTTTTAGGTTATAGCAAAGACCATTGGATTTTCCAATGGTCATATTGCTTATATTTGTCATTTACTCTATTCTTTTTATCAAAAAAAGCATGATTTAACTAACCTAGGTAGAAAGACATTCGTGGTTAAAATTTAGATATTAGTCTTACCTCTTGTATATCAAAGAGTTATGGAAAAGTCAAAATTTCAACCAGTTTTGTTTACGTGCTTAAACCCTTCAAAATATGAGAATTTTCAGGATCAATTCTTTTTTATCAATTTCTTATATAAAAACCATATTTGTTTAGTGGCTATTAAAAAAAGTATAACAAACATTATTATTGAAGTTAAGTAAAGAGCTTTGTTTTCACCCTTATACAATAATCCTAAATATAATATATATATCGCACAAAATGCATTAACTATAATAGCACCAGCTTTTTGGATTTTTTTCAATCTTTTCATATAAAATTTAGTTGAAAAGGCACACCCAATTAAATAAATGTGCCATAATTTGTTAATCACTAAAACATCCTCCTACAACTGCCGTAGCAGTAACACCAATTATCGACGGCCATGACTGTGCAAAGGCTGCTAAAGTAGCTAAACCTCCCAAATACATACACTCTCTGTTGGTCAATGCTCCACCACTTATCTCCTGCAATTTTTCCTTTGTTAATTTATCCATAATAAAAATTGTTAAGATGATTAAATAAAAAATTAGATTTACTTTAAGTCATGTGGCAATAAACTATTCTAGACGCATTTTCTATTATGAGACTAGTGGTTAAAGAGGCAAACATTGCAAATGGATAAGCAAAAAAGCAATTAACGCCAGCAAAAGTCCTGTTCCCTCCCCCCTCAATCCTAATCATTTCATTAAATTCCAATTTTTCCATTGTTGTGTTCATAAAAATAAATTTTAAGTTAAAAAAGAAAAAACAAGTTGCCCGTATCTGGTTTAACAAGTGCTTGGGCGTTGCGCTTGCCTCTTGCAAGAAAGACCTTTTTGTATGTGTTGTTGAGTTGATGTTTGTTGAGTTGTTAAGTTGTTTGGGGGCTTGCGCCCGTTTGGGGCTGCGCCGTTTGTGGTTTGCTTCGTCATAGCGAGCGAAGGCAAAGTTATCTGTAACCTACTAGCCAACAGACTGCTTCTTCGCTGTCGCTCATCGCAGTGTCGAATAACAAATAAACCACAAACCTAACTCCCCCCATAGTTTAACTGTAAAAATACCATAAACAAACTCCATATAAATAGCCCTGTGCCGTAGCTTGCGAGTACAAAGCCTAGGCTTTGGGCAAAGTTTTTTTGTAACAATGCTTTTAATTGGTAGGCAAGTACGCCTATAAACAGTGCCTCAAACACATTGCAAACTCCCATGGGGTACCATAGCCATTGGGGCAATGTGTGCCTTGTTAAGGCCAGTAGGGAGTAGTAATCGTACCTCAGTAAATCTTCTACGGCACTTATGTCGGCAAAAAAGAGGAGTATGCCATTTTGCCAAAGCCCTGCAGCGGCAAACACCAGCATGGCAATGAGTACGGCTCTGTATAATTGCCCAAAGGGTACTTTAACATCGGCAAAGAGTGCGCCCACATTAAGGGCAAAAGCCGCTAAAAATGCTTGCAATGCCAAAATGAGCGGTAAAAACAAATAGGTAAGCCATGCCCACTTTTCTTGCAGTGCCAAATAATCCTTTATCCGCTCGTAGGTCATCTGTTCGCCTAGGGTGTTGTAGTACACCTCTTGGGTAAGCACCCAGTTTGTTTGTACAAAGTAGGCAGCCATACCTGCTATGCACAGCACAGCATACACATACCAGCCATTAAGGCGGTCGGGGGCTTGAGTAGTAGCGCCCTGTTTAGGGTAAGTCAATTCCATTAATTGTAGTAATTTCAGTTAAATTGCTTTGTTATTCGGTAATATACCTAACCAGTAGTAAGTAATTTATAAATACATAACTATAGCATTGCATGTATTTACTATACCTACTGCTAAGCAGATAAATACCATTGTACTACCTATTGGTGGCACTAAATCCTTTATTTTCTAATAAGTAACTTGTTTGGAGCTGTTAATCGATGTGTTGTGTTAACGATTACTAATTTACCCCCCCATATTAGGTTAGCAAATTTTTGTCATTTTATTTTTGTTAACAAAAGTTAATACTTGCAATAAGCTAAAAGGTTGGAGACTGGTGTTAGTTTGTAGTTGGGGTTTGTATCTTTACTCCAAATAAACAAATCCTCGAATCACCAAATAACCACTACCCAATCTCAGCCCCATCAAACCAATGTTTAAAGGCATTTACTTTATCCCGACTTACTATGATTTCTTTAGGCGAAATTGGTTCGGAAAGCACTTTAAGCCTACTGTTTGAGTAAACAAGCACGTCGCTAATGGCATTGATATTTACCGAAAAACTTCTGTTTACTCTAAAAAATAAGGTAGGTGGCAGCAGGTTCTCCAACTCTTCTAGCGTATAGTCTACAATAAACTTTCTGCCTTTTTGTGTGAAAAGAAAAAGCGTTCTACCTTCTGCATAAAAGTAGGCGATTTTTTCTGTGGCCACACTTTTTATATGCTCGCCCACTTTTACCATAAAGCGTGTTTTGTACTGCTTTTGCAAATTGGCCAGCGCCTTTTGTAGCACTTGCATTTGTTCTGAGTTGTCAGCAGTAGGCAATTGCTGCCTTAAATTTTCCAGCTTATCCAAACTTGCTTTTAATCGCTCTTTGGTCACTGGTTTTAGCAAATAATCTATACTGTTTACTTTAAAGGCTTCCACCGCATACTCGTTATAGGCCGTGGTAAAGATAATGGGTTTGTTAATACTCACTTGCTTAAAAATCTCAAAGCTCTGCCTATCTGCCAATTGTATATCCAAAAACAATAAGTCATATTCATTAGGATTTTCCTTTAGCCAACTTACCGATTGTTTTACACTCGCCAAAGTTGCCATAATTTGTACCTGCGGTAAAATGCTTTTTAACAACATAGCCAACTTATCAGCAGCGGGTTTTTCGTCTTCTATGATCAGTACTTTCATGTATTATAGTTTTTTGTCGCTTGAAAAGTCGCTTGAAAAGTTGAGTTGTTGAGTTGTTGAGTTGTAAAGTTGATTCTTAGGAAAACATAGTCAACACGTTTATAAAAAGTCAACTTCACAAAGTTCCACCTCAACAAATTTCAAAACCCCACCTCAACAGCTCAACAACCTTCATATTTCATTCAATTTCTTCCAAAGCTGACTGTAGTAATGGTACTTTTATAGTTACTTCTTGATATGCCTTCACTCTTACTATCGGTTCTTCTGTATAAAAAGCGTAGGCCTGCTGTAAATCTTTGATTTCTCTAAGTGGCTTTTCTACTGGTTGTAGTTTTTCATTGAGTTTGCACTTAAAGCCGAGCACCGCCTCGCCTTGGGTAAATAGCGTAATATTTAGCGGATGGGTAGCAGAAATGATAGAGTTACGTACCAAATGGAAAATCAACTGCGGTACAGAACCTGGGACAATCTCAAATTCTTGAAAACCGGCTTCTGTTTCATCGCTTAGGTGAATGTAGGCATTGTCGAAATTAAGCAACGCAATAAGGTTTTTTCCTGCGGCAATGTCCTTAGCAAGCGGAGTCAGCTCGTCTTGCTTATTGTCCAAAGCATACCGATAATAATTCGCCAAGCTGTTGATATAATCATCCGCTTTGTCTCGATTTTCATAAATAAGAGAAATCAATGTTTCTAAAGAATGATACAACAAGGTAGGATTTACTTCATTTTTAAAAGCCTGTAAGCGGTACTCAATATTTTTTTTCAGGTTCATTTCTTTTTGCAAGACTATTTCATTTCGGCGGTGCAAAAAAAGCAGACTGAGATACAAAGCATTATAAAACAGGCTGCTCACCAAAAATATGCTACCGAATAAATACAACTCTGTACTAAAGGTGCTAAAGCCTACCAAATAAATAAAATAGGCTGCCACCATTAAATAAGTGATGCATAAACTCACTAGCATAGCCACACCAAACTGCACAAACATTCTAATTTGTAAGCGCTTTGAGCTTTTAAATTGCTTTTCCAATACCTCCACTAAAAAGCGCAATGCCTCAAAATTGGCGTAGGTTAATGCCACACAAAAAAGTACTTCAAACAATTCAAAATTAGAGGTTAGCTCTGCCAACCTATCATTTACAAGCAGCACCAATATATAGACCATAAAGCCATAAGCAATGGGGCCTAAAATCCTGAAGTATAGATTATTGATAAAATTTTTCTCCATGTTTATAAGGTCATAAAAAATGCATAGGGCAATTGAGCATCGCGCTTTTTATTATCTATGTTTAAAATGGGTAAGGTTACTGAAAAAAAGTGCTCGTTCACAGTTTTTACAGGTACGGTTGAAAAATAGCTGTACCTTTTTTTGATATTGGCCAAACCAATTTTAAATGAAGAAGCCTCGTTGGGTTGTGCCGTTTTATTGTTCTTTACCAATAAGTGGTTTTTTTCATCTAAAGAAATGGTAATATTCAAGGGTGTGCCTTCTGTAATCACATTGTGCTTTACTGCATTTTCTATGAGCAATTGCAGCGTAAGTGGCGGTATCTGGCTTTGATAAACCGATTTTGGCAAATCAATTTGCACGCGAAGGCTTTCATCGAACCGAACTTTTAATAAAAAGATGTAAGACCGTATAAAATCCAATTCTTGCTCTAAACGCACCAGTTTTTTACTGTTGGTTTCTAGCACATACTGATAAGTGCGTGCAAAATTTCTGATAAACTCCTCTGTAAGCTCAACGTCTCTGTACAGCAAAGCAGAAATAGTATTTAGGCTATTGAACAGATAATGCGGGCTCAGTTGGCTTTTTAACATCTCGTACTGCAACTCAAGCTGGTTCCGCAAGGTTTGTACTTTTTGTATTTGCACTACAGCATACTGCCTATAAGAAAACCATGCAAAATCTATAATGGTAAAGGTAAAAGCAGTAAAGAAAAACAGCACACAGGTTTTTGCGATCAACTCGCCTTTGGTTTCCATCAAATAATTGAGCTCGTCTGCTTCGTTTTTTAGGTAAAAGCCTGCTGCAAGAAGTCCGAAGAAAACCACAGAAGCTACTATGGTATCTGCCAAGAGCCCTAACGAAAACCTCAAGACCGTTTTTTGCTGCCAACTAAACCACAGGTTTAACAGCTTGTTGGTGCCCAATACCGCCCAGCCAGCTGCTTGGACCAAAACCCAAGTAATCGCTAAGTTTCTGTAATCTGAAAAAGCCGCCTCTAGGTTTCCTGTCTCGCTGTAAACCAAATAGGCAAAGAGCAACAAGGCCAACAAAGAAAGCACAATAACAGAGCGATAGAAAAAAGACATAAGGTATTAGACTAACTCTTGGTACATTAAAAAAGCACAGTAGCGCTCGATACTACTAAAATTAGAAGGTTTTCAATTTCTCGTTTATCTGTTGATTGGCTTATTTGTTATTTTTTGAATATACAAATACTCAAATCGACAACCCTCTCTTAAAAAGCATACTTTCTGAAAAATTTCCATTTTAAAACATAGCCTCCATTACCCTTCTGTACTCTGAGTCTGAGTCTATAGTCCTTGCCGCATCTTTAAAAGCATCTACCAATTTTTCATTTCCTTTTGGTAAAACCTTTGCCAGCTTGGTTAATACGCTACCTTTTTCTGAGCTAGAAGAGATGGTCTTAACCGCATCTAATAAACCTAGCATGGTATGATCAGGCAGGTCTTTCTTCTTCTCAATCAATGTAGATAATACGCTGCCCTTTTCAGAACTGCTGCTAATGGTTTTTACTGATTTAAAGAAGGCATCGTCTGTACTCTCATTTTTCCCTGCGTAATCCATAGCCCTTCTAAGCACACTGCCTTTTTCTGAGCTAGATGGTATCATAGCAATACTCGCAAAAAGTAATTTACCTGACTCACCAGTTAAGTTTGTTTCACTCAATAAGTCTCGTAAAACCGAACCCCTCTCCGAACTGCTGCCAATATTATTCAAAGTCTTAAAAAATGCTGATTGTACTGCTTGGTTTTCGTGTAGGCCTTTTTCAATAGCCTCTCTCAAAACTGAACCTTGTGCACTGCTTGAACTGATTTTAGAGGTACTTTCTATAAGCAATTGCATAGATTGCGCATTGAGCGAAGTATTCTTTAGTAAATCTATAAGCACACTACTCTTTTCAGAACTGCTACTTATTAAATCTAAAGAATGATAGTAGGCAGAAGTAAAATCCTCGTTATTCACAAATACTTCGTTCACTTCTCTCAATACACTACCTAATTCGCTGCTAGAAGAGATGGACTCAGCCGCTTTGAGCAACGCAATCAAAGTTTTTGCAGATAGCTTGCTCCCTTTTAAGGTACTACGCAAAACTTCTCCTTTTTCACTACTAGAACTTATTCTTGAGATACCATCGAAAAAAGCTTCATGGGCCGCTTCATATTTTAAGAATTGATCCGCATATTTTCTATACAATCTCCCTCTCTCACTGCTAGAACTTATAGTATAGCCAATCTTTTTTGCAACAGGGCCAACTTCACTCTGTTTCAGTGGCATGGCCAATAAAGCTTCAAAATAAATTCCTTTCACAGAACTACTTTCTATGGCTTCCATTTCTGCCAATACTTTTTTAGCCCCACCTGAAGCATACAACTTTTTCACCCTTTCTTCAGCACCAATGCCTGTTTTTAAAAGTACATCGGGCATAATATCTGCCAACCATTCTTTTCCCTCATCAAAAAAAGGTGTTTCTTTTCTTCCTGAATAAAACTGATAATCTAGTTGCCCATCACTATTGCTCTCAATAATAACTGCCCTCTTGTTGCCAAAAGTAGTTTTGCTCACTTTAAAATACCCATTGGGCGAGATAGAGGCAATACCTAAACCATCTTGGGTTAGCTTAATTTTACCTTTATATTTAATTTCGTAGGAAGAAAAGGTGTCGCTCGATTTGTAAGAGCGTTCGCCACCTGTTTCGCTAAAAGTGATACGTGTTTGCGCGGTGGCATTTGTAGCTATCAAAAATACGACAAAACAAAAGAGCAATAAATAATTCTGCATAACTATAAGTGATTACAATATATCTCGATTTTTATAAGGTAATGATAGCGGCAAAAAACACGGCACAAAAACTAATTGTAATGAATTGTAGAGTTAGCGAACTGAATTGTAATTTTTTTGTATTATGATGTAGGCAGTTTTTTGCCTGCTTTTATAAAATGAATAAACTATGCTTAAAAAACTAGTATCTGTTTTTCTGTTAATTGCGGTTGCCACTTCATTTAGCTTGGCACAAAATAATTCTAAACCTACGACTGAAGAGGGCAAATATGATGGTAAATATAGAAAGGGCATGAGACACGGTAGGGGTACTTGTGTTTGGCCAGATGGCAGTAAATATGTAGGTATGTGGAAGTTCGATACCATGAACGGCAAAGGCGTTTTTACCAAAGATGGCTACAAGTACGATGGCTATTGGCAAAATGGCATGAAAAACGGCAGGGGCACACTTACCTTCCCCGATGGTTCTTACTATACAGGCTCCTTTAAAGATGATCAATTTCATGGCTTTGGTGTTCTAAAATTAGCCGATGGAAGCACCCACGAAGGCAATTTTAAAAATGGAAAAAGCGATGGTTTTGGCAAACACACATGGGCCTCTGGTACACAGTACTCGGGCGAATGGAAAGACGATATGATGCATGGCAAAGGGGTTTTAATTTACTTCGATGGAAGAATAGAACAAGGCACTTTTAAGAACAACAAGTATGTGCCTTGTGAATGCGAGGAAGAAAAAACACCTATAGAAGCCTACAACGATTCAGAATTGGTATTTGTGGGGAAAGTAACTAGCGTATATGCCAATGAAAATGATTTCGAGGAAGTTTTTTTTGAAATAAAGCAATATTGGAAAGGTGAGTTTGGTTTTGATAGAACCGTTTTGCTCATGGCAGGCTACGGCTCCTGTGATATGATTTTTTTGCAAGATGAAACCTATCTTATCTATGCCTCATCTACCGATGGAAGCTCAGGATTTTCTTTTAACTATACCGATGTTTGCTCTCGATCAAAAGAACTTATATACGCTTCCTATGATTTAGAGCAACTGCAGGCCAATATTCCATGCAAACAAAAGAATAGAGAAAGCAAACTTCTTGGTGCGTATTCTACCGATCATGTTTGCGGTTGTGATGGGGAAACCTACAGAAACCCCTATGAAGCCGCTAAAGCAGGCGTAGGCAGCTGGAAAGCAGGCAAGTGCAAAGAAATTGAAGGAGGAAAATAGTTTATATCCCATCTGGAAAATCCCTGTCTTCATCTAGTTTTGTGATGATCGCATTGATTTCATGAATGACGAGATCCATAGATTGGGCTGACTTATCTAGATTTTTCAACAGCATTGAAACATGTGCGGACGCCTCCTCATCCCTCAATATTTGGATAATGCCCATTATTGAAGCCAAATGCTTACGCAATTTGTGAGAGTTGATAAAGGCAAACTCTTCTAATTTTTCATTTTTCCTTTTAATTTCTGCCGTTCTGTTTGCTACTTGCTTTTCTAGGTTTTTATTTAAATCTACAATGACACTTTGTTGATGATGCAGCTTTTTGTACTGTTGCTCAATAAGCGTATTTTTCTCATTTAAGTCTTTCTCCGCACCTTTACTCACAACAAAAAGTCTGTATATCAAAACCAGTGTAATTGAAACCGTAACAATCATGACAAAAAGAAAATCATTGAGTAATGACTTTTCGTCGATTTCTTCTTTGTATCCTATAGCTTGTTCTTTAGACTCCAACTCAATTCTTGCAAGTTGCTGACGCGCCTCTTGCCTCATAATATCTTTGGCAACCTCTAGGTTCAATATAGAAGACTCCGCTTTTTCATAATGTTCATGAAACTCTAGGGCTTGTTCAAAATTATTTTGCCCTTTTTCAAATAGATACAAATCAAAAGAGGTATCTTTTATCAACCCTTTATCACCCATTTGATTGGCAAGTGTAAAAGCCTGCATTATTTTTTGCCTACCTTCGTATTGCTGATTCTTTTTTAACGATAACTTGCCTAGACGATATAGCACGTTGCCTTTAATGCCTTTATACCCTTTTTCATTTGCAATAGTTAGCGCACGCGAGTAAAAATCTTTTGCTCGGTTTTCCTCACCCATCAAAGAATAATTATTGCCTAAATTATAAATGGTAGACGCCTCTCCGTAACTGTCTTCCAATTCTTCGAAAACTTTTAGCGCTTGATTAAAGTAGCTTAGAGAGGCTTCGTAATCTTGCAGGTTTTTATGGATAAGGCCAATGTTACCCAAAGTCTTACCTGTAGCAGCTTTGTCATTGAGCTTTTGCTTGATTTTAAGCGATTTAGTAAAGTAAGATAAGGCTGTGCCAAACTCTTCAATATTTCGATAGATTACCCCCACATTATTAAAGAGAAACCCCAAAAGTTTCTCGTTTTTAAGACTATCGGCCAAAGAAATACCTCTGAAATACATCCTTAAGGCATCGTTAAAATAGCCTTGTTCTTCTTTTATACCACCCATGTTGATCAGCGTTTGTGTTGCGCCTTTCATGTCTTCGATACTTAAGTAGGCCTGCATAGCTTGCTCGTAGTAAGATACTGACTCATTTAAGTCGCCCTTTCTTCCTAATAGCATTCCTTTATTGTTGTATGCCGCAGCCAATAGCTGCTTTTCGTTTAATTTTTCATAGATAGAAACTGCCCTACTATAAAGCGAATCGCATTTTTGTAGTTCGCCTTTCAAATAAGCGATATGCCCTGTATACCTCATGGCATTTGCCAATTCTGCAGGTACATTGTTAAGCTTAGCTATTTGGTAAGCATTGTTAAAGTAATAAGATGCCGAATCTATGCTTCTTGCATAGAAGTAGGTAAGACCTATAATGTTTAACGATTTGCTTGTGAGCATGTAGTCTTTGCTTATCTGGCTAAGGTTAAGAGCCGATAGAGCCAATTTTTTAGCAGAGTCGGGCGCTGTATCTAAAATACTTTCTGCTTTTTCTAAAAGGTCTACAGGTGAATCGACATTATTATTAATGAAAGATGCTCCTACTACTTTTTCGATGCTTAAATTCAGAACAAGCAATAAACTTGTTAATACCAGAGATTTTAAAGTCACACCAATCGATTATAAGGAAAAATAGGTTTAATACTTTTGCTAATAGGATTGGATACTAGCGCTGTTAATTCAATTTTAATAAATTATTATTTTTCTTGTAGTGAAGAGCATGATTATTTGGCCTATATACATAAAAAAAAGGTACTTTTTCAAAAGTACCCTTTTCTTTAATTGATTCAGCTTAAAAATCAATCTTTTTTAGGCAGCAAATTAATACCCAACTCTTTTAACTGTTCTTCTCCCGCAGGCGATGGCGAGTCAATCATTACATCCCTGCCTGAGGTATTTTTAGGAAAAGCGATAAAATCCCTAATAGAGTCTGAGCCACCAAAAAGCGAACAAAGCCTATCAAAACCGAAAGCAATACCACCATGGGGCGGCGCTCCGTATTCAAATGCCTCTAATAAAAAGCCAAATTGTGCTTGGGCCTCTTCTTTGGTAAAGCCAAGCGCATCAAACATCCTAGACTGTACATCCCTATCGTGGATCCTTATTGAACCACCTCCAATCTCAACTCCATTGATTACCATATCATAAGCATTGGCCCTTACCTTGCCCGGTTCTTTTTCTAGCAGGGCCAAATCTTCTGGCACTGCAGAGGTAAATGGGTGGTGCATGGCATAGAAGCGTTCCGTTTCCTCATCCCACTCAAGCAACGGAAAATTCAAGACCCAAAGCGGTTTAAACACATCTCTATCTCTAAGGCCGAGTCTGTTGCCCATTTCTAACCTTAATTCTCCCAAAGCTTTTCTGGTATGTACCACATCGCCTGATAGAACCAAGAGTAAATCGCCCTTTTCTGCATTGGCTTCTTCAGCCCAAGATTGTAAATCGCCTTGATCAAAAAATTTGTCTACAGAAGATTTAAAGCTGCCATCTTCATTGCATTTGACATAGACCAAACCTTTTGCGCCAATTTGTGGCCGCTTAACCCAATTGGTAAGCTCATCTAGTTGTTTTCTGGTGTAATCGGCACAACCTTTTACGCAAATCCCAAGAACTGTCTCAGAATCGTCAAAAACCTTAAAGCCTTTGCCTTTAGCCACTGTATTTAAATCTACAAAGGTCATTTCAAACCTAATGTCGGGCTTATCAGAACCATACAAGCGCATGGCATCGGCATATTCCATTCTAGGGAAATCTGGCACTTCTATGCCTTTTACTTCTTTAAAAAGATATTTTACGAGGCCTTCAAAAGTTTGTAGAATGTCTTCTCTTTCCACAAAGGCCATTTCACAATCTATTTGGGTAAATTCTGGTTGGCGGTCTGCGCGTAAGTCCTCGTCCCTAAAACATTTTACCAACTGAAAGTAGCGATCAAAACCCGCCACCATTAAAATTTGCTTAAAAGTCTGTGGAGACTGTGGCAAAGCGTAAAACTCCCCCGGATTCATTCTTGAAGGTACCAAAAAGTCGCGGGCGCCCTCTGGTGTAGACTTGATCAGTACCGGGGTTTCCACTTCTATAAAATCTTGTTTATCAAGATAGTCTCTTGTGGCTTTAGACATTTTATGCCTTAGCTGTAAAGCGTTCCTTACCTTGTCTCGCCTTAGATCAATGTAGCGGTATTTCATTCTCAAATCCTCGCCTCCATCAGTATCGTCCTGTACTTTAAAGGGAGGGACTTTCGAGGTATTGAGCACTTCTAGTTGCTCTACTTTTATTTCAATATCGCCGGTGGGTATTTTGTCATTTTTAGAAAATCGTTCTGAGACCACTCCCTCAGCACTGATCACATACTCTCTCCCCAAACTTTTCATCTTTTCTATTAGGGCATTATCTGTTACACCTTCCTCAGCAAAAAGCTGAGTAATGCCGTATCTGTCGCGTAAATCAATCCAAACTAGTGCACCTTTATCTCTAACGCGTTGCACCCAACCATTCAATTTCACCTTTTTTCCTACATCTTCAATTCTAAGTTCTCCGCAAGTATGTGTCCTCAGCATTTTCTTTATTAAAATTATTTTAGTACAATTATTGTTAATAAATGTAAACTATGCGTTTATAGCATAGCACATGTGTCAAAACTATCACTTCTAACTAAATATTACTAACGCTTATATACATTCTTCACTTAGTCAGTCGTAAAGGTAAAACTTTAACGAATCCTTTTCCAAACATAAACTTATCCATCAATGACTCGCTTACGTGAAAACAACCCAGCTAATAGTCAACCCAACCAAGATTGGGTTAAGATAAAAGACCTTGCTCCTTTTAAAATAGAAGAAAATAAATGGATGCTTTGGGCCAGTTGGGGATTTATCTTTTTACTGCCCATACTAGCCCTTGTTATAGTAACAGCAATGCTCTTCTAATAAATACCTTTATTCTTTTGAGAAATGCAGGCGCTTGCTATTTTTAAACATGGAAAAGCGGGCCTCTTTTAATGCAAGCAAAATTTGGCTGTTTTCTAAGCAGATAGATTTAGCATTACTCCTAGCACCTGTTTGGGGCTGTTGGCTAGTTTGTTTTGCTATGCCTGCCGAGTTGTTGCAAAAAGATTTACCTCTATGGTTTTGGGCTATTTTTATATTAGGCATAGATGTAAGCCATGTTTGGAGCACCATTTTTAGAACCTACCTCGATAAAGAAGAATACGCCCAACACAAAACTCTATTGACCTACGCACCCCTTATTGGCTTTGTAGCATTTTTTGCGTTAGCCAACATTTCTCATTTATGGTTTTGGAGAGTGCTTGCTTATATGGCATTGTACCATTTTGTAAAACAGCAATACGGTTTTCTCGCTTTGTACAATTTAAAAAGCGGTAAAATCTTACATAAAAAAATACTTAAAGATAAGTGGATAATTTATTTTGGCATGCTCTACCCTGTTGCTTATTGGCACCTCAGCGGCAATAGGGCATTCAGTTGGTTTGTGCAAAACGATTTTATTGATTTTGGAAGTATCCTTGGAGGGGATTTAACAATCTACACACAAGAGGCCTCTCAACTTTTAAATCAATTTTTGGCCGTTAGTAATTATCTATATTGGTTGGTCTTATTATTATGGCTACTCGAAGAATGGCACCTCAGCCAAAGAAGCGGTAACTTCCAAAAAGGTAAGGTACTATGGGTGCTTACTACAGCAGTAAATTGGTATTTGGGCATTGTTTATTTCAATTCTGATATTGCTTTTTCTTTAACCAATGTAGTAGCCCACGGCATACCTTATATGGTACTTGTGTTTTTTTATGTAGAAAAGAAAAAGCAGTTAAAAAATAGCAGCAAATCAGTCTCATTCAATCTTGCAAAAAGAAGTTGGAACATTGCATTAATGTTAGTACTGATCTTGTTTTTGGCATTCGGTGAAGAGTACCTTTGGGACATGCTGCTCTATAGAGAAAAACAAAACTTGTTTGAAATAGTGGCAGCCTACCCCATGCAGGCTGCTAAAAGTCCCTTTTTCCAGGCCATAGTATTGGCCTTACTTTCTATACCGCAGGTATCTCACTACATTATAGATGGATATATCTGGAAGGGCAAAAAAAACCCCTTTGTCAAAAGGGTTTTTACTGAATAGATATCTATTCTAAAAGGCTATTTTGAATTACTTGTTTCTGAAGCGGCCTCTAGATTGAAAAGGTCGTTGAGCAAATCGACCAAGGTTTCTGCCTCACCTCTTTTACAGGCTGCCTTTAATTGCAACACGGGCAACTTGATGATTTTATTCATCATACTCTTAGTGATTTTTTCTATCTTCTCCGCTTCATCTTCGTTCATTTGCTTCATAAAGCGATCCATCTCCTCTTTTCTAATTTGTTCTAAGGCACCCTTTAATTTTTGAATGGTCGGAGAGAAAATCATTTCTTTAGACCACTCGTTAAATTCTTCAATAGATTGGGCTATTATATTCTTTACAGATGGAATCGATTCTTTTCTTCTTTCGAGGGCTTGCGTAGCTCTATTGTTAATGTCATCTACATTATGTACGATGGTGCCTGTCACATCTTCAACATTTTTTGCTACGCTCCTGGGCACCGATAAATCTATAAAAATTTTATAAGAAAGTATATTGAGTGCTTCTACCTTTTGCTTAGTAAAAAAAGGCTCATGCCCTGATACCGCACTTATTACCACGTCGGCATTGGCAGCCTCCTCCCAAACATTTTCAAAAGGCACTGCTTCATACTCACACTCTTTAGCTAGCGCTTCTGCTTTAGCAAAGGTTCTATTGGTTAATTTTATGTTTTTAATATGGGTGTGCTGTAAGTTGCGGACTACATCTGCACCAATCTCTCCTAAGCCAACCACCAATACTTTGGGATCTGCTTTATCAAAGGTGAGCTCTTCTACCAACTCTACGGCCGCATAAGAAACCGAAGCTGCACCATCTCTAAATGCAGTTTCCTGCACTACACGCTTGTTTGTAAAGAAAATGGTATGCAAAAGCCTGTGTAGAAACGGACCTGCTGCTTGCAAATCAGCGGTGAGCTGATAAGCGCGTTTTACTTGATTGGTTATCTGTAAATCGCCAACAACCTGAGATTCTAAACCTATAGAAACGTAAAACAAGTGCTTGATCGCTTCGTGCTGGTTATTTATGACTTTAAAATAAGGAGTTATTTCCTTGCTGCTCTCAAAATCGCGCTCTATGCATAAAAGCTTTATCAGTAAGTCTGACTGATCTTTTGTAGAAGAGTAGTATATCTCCGTTCTGTTACAAGTAGAAAGTACCAAAGCTTCGCTGATTGAAGATACTTCTAGCAATTTTCTCAACAAATTGCCACATTCTTCTTCATTCAACGAAATACCTTCTCTTATACCTAGAGGAGCGGTTTTGTGAGATATTGAAATAGCTTTAAACTGAGATTGCATTAGTTATTGATGTTTTTTTAAGCCTGAGTTTTTAGTCTTCATTACTTCACGTTAATAGCTCTATCGGTTATTAAGCTTAAAAGTAAGCATCCTTACAAAGTTAGCTTGAAATATAACAAATGAAAACTGCATAGCCTCAAAATTACAAATAAGACCATGCGACTAATTATGACAATTATCAGTTTTTATCATGATTTAGACCAATTACTAAATTCTTTACTAATAAAACCATCTGATTAACTTTGCAGTTCGCGATTGGCATTAAGTCAAAAAAATAAAGCTATCAAATAAAACTAACTGAGAAGATGAAAAAACTCGTAAAAAATACACTTCTATTATTAACGCTATTTTGTAGCTCTTGGTGTTTAGCACAGCAAAAAGAAGCTTCTTCCACAACGTCTTCAGTAAGGCCATCTGCCAACCTTTCATCACCCTACAATGCAGTGGTTACCCATCTCCAATATTTACAAGAAGAAAGCTATTACCCTGAGATATCTGCCAAAGCCCTTGCTGCAGATGATTTTTCTCAGCAAGAAAGCATAGAATTAGCCATAAAACTCAAGCAAATTTTTGATGGTACGGGCAACTACATAGATACTGAATTGATCCCAAATCTACCTAACTTTGTAGATACGCTGCGTAACAACCAAGCCCGATATATTTTGGTTCCCGCTATGCCTGAGATATACCTTGTAAAAAATGGGGACAACTGGCAATATTCTTCATTTACAGTTAGTAAAATAGACGAACTACACAAGGAGGTCTACCCTTTGGGAACAAGCAAACTGCTCGACCTAGTACGCATTATTACAGGAAGCGGCAACACTGCCAACAGTAAATATCTTGGCCTCTATGTATGGCAGCACATTGGTTTACTGCTGCTCATAGTACTTTGTTTTTTAGCACATAAAATATTTACTTTTTTATTTGAAAAAGTCTTGGTACGCCTTATGGCGCGCTTTGGAAAAGACAAATTAGTGGGTGCCCACATAGTACCGGTGGCAAAGCCAATTAGCTTATTAGTGATATGCTGGTTTGCTGCCTTAGTTTTTCCTGTGCTGCAGTTCCCGATTATTGTTTCGCAATACATTATTAAGCTGCTTAATGCGCTTTTGCCTTTTTTTGGCGTAATGGTGGTTTACAGGCTCATAGATGTTTTTAGTTACTATCTGGAGAAAGTAACACGCAGAACAGAAACCACCTTAGACGATCAATTGATTCCCTTGCTCAGGAAATCGCTCAAAGTGTTTGTGATCATAGCCGGAGGTATTTTTATTTTACAAAACCTCGATTTTGACATTACGGGGCTGTTAGCAGGTATTTCTATTGGTGGCCTTGCCTTTGCCCTTGCCGCCCAAGACACCATTAAAAACCTCTTTGGCTCGATCATGATTTTTATAGACAGGCCTTTTACCGTAGGCGACTGGATCGTTACCAATGGCGTAGACGGCACGGTAGAAGAAGTAGGCTTTAGGTCTACTAGAGTACGTACCTTTCATAACTCTGTGGTCTCTATCCCCAATGGTAGCATTGCCAATATGACCGTAGACAACATGGGCATGCGTGCTTACAGGCGCTTTAAAGCCAATATAGCGGTTACTTATGATACACCTACCCCCCTTATAGAAACTTTTATTGAAGGGCTAAAGCAAATAGTTGAAAACCACCCTCGTACCAGAAAAGACTTTTACGAAATACACCTCAACAGTTTCGGCGCATCCTCTTTAGATATCCTTTTTTACATCTTTTTTGATGTGCCTACTTGGAGCGAAGAATTGAAATACCGAGGCGAGGTCATGCTAAGTATTGTTGAATTGGCAGATAGGGTCGGGATTAGGTTTGCCTTCCCCACTTCTACGCTACACATTGAGAACTTTCCCGAAAAAGCCAGCTTAACTCCGCAATATGATATGGACAAAGACGAGTTTTTGAAACAGATTAAATACTTAAAAGATGGGAAACTCAAAAATTAATCATGCATTACCTAGATTGAGAAAATATGAGTTCTAAAAAACCACTATGAACATATTAATACTCACATACCAAGGCGATGTTGCAGGCTCAACCAACTCTATTTCTTACTTGGCAAAAGGGCTTGCCGCAAGGGGCCATAAGGTGTATGCAGGTATCCGAAAAGAAAGTCTATTGTTTGATATATTAGAAGGAAGTGAGGTAATAAGAGTACCCATGACTTTTAATGGTAGGTTTGATACTGAGAATATATCTCAAATAAAACAATTGGTAAAAACCGAAGGAATAGATATCATAAATGCACAGTCTAGCTACGATAGATATAGCAGCGTTTTTGCCCGTTGGCTGTATAGATTACCGGTTAAGGTAGTGCACACCAGAAGGCAGGTCTCCAAAAGCATGGGAGGTTTTTTTCAAAACTTGGTGTATGTAAAAGGTACCGATAAAGTGATCGCCGTAAGCAAGGGAGTAAAAGAAAGTTTGATGAAGGGCGGAATCCCCGATGCACACATAGAAGTTGTTTACAATGGTACGCCCAAAGAAAAATACCAGCATGTAAATGCAAATTTGGTTGAGCAGTTAAAGCAAAAGTACAACATCCAACCTACTGATAAAGTAATTGGAAGTGTTTCTAGGCTTAAGGAACAAGAGCAGATACTGCGGGCCTTGAAATACCTTCCATTCAAAGTAAAATTGATTTTTGGAGGTATTGAAAAGCAAGAAGGTTGGGACGACATCATGGCAGAATATGAACAGGAGCACCAAGTTTTCTTTACAGGAACCCTAAGCGGGCAAGAGGCACTCGCTCATTACAAAATTTTTGATATCAATATTTTGGCAAGTACCATTGAAGGCCTTTCTCAATCTCTACTTGAGGCCATGTATCTAAAAACACCGGTAATTGCCACCAATGCCGCAGGAAATCCCGATTTGATTACCCACGAAGAAAATGGACTGCTTTTCGAAAATGGGAACGTAGAGCAATTGGCATCTGAAATTGTGCGACTGTATGAAGACAAGGCACTCAAAAATCGACTGATAGACAAAGGATTTTACACGGCTAGTCAGCAATTTTCTATAGAAAACACCCTAAACCATATTGAAAAACTATTTTCATCTTTAGTGGGCAGACCCAATTAACCTTCCGTACCGTAATGAAGCAAGTAAAACTCTCTGTGGTTATCATCACTTATAACGAAGAGCAAAACATTGCCCGCTGCCTTGATTCTGTAACCGAAATAGCAGACGAAATAGTGGTGGTGGACTCTTTTTCAACTGATAAAACCGAAGAAATCTGTCGGCAATACAAAGTAAAATTCATTAAAAATCCATTTGAGGGACATATAGAACAGAAGAATTTTGCCATAACTCAAGCAAGTTATCCACACATACTTTCGCTAGATGCCGATGAAGCCTTGAGTAAGACACTAAAAAAATCAATTCAATCTGCTAAAGAGCACTTTGATGCAGACGGCTTTACTATGAACAGGCTTTCTTCTTACTGCGGTAAGTGGATCCGGCATGGCAGGTGGTACCCCGATAGAAAGTTACGACTGTGGGACAGCAGAAAAGGAACTTGGCAAGGACAAAACCCACACGATACTTTTAAACTTGTAAACGGCAGTAAGACCAAACAGCTCAAAGGCGATTTACTGCACTATACCTTTCATACAATCAGTCAACACACTTTACAAATACATAAGTTTACAGATTTGAGTGCCAAAGCCGCCTATGAGAATGGCAAACGCAGCAACCTCTTAAAAATAATGGTAAAACCTGCTTTTAAATTTTTTGCAGACTATATAATTAAAGGAGGCTTTTTAGATGGTTATTATGGATTTATAATAGCCATTTTTGGGAGTTACTACAAGTTTATGCACTTAGTTAAACTAAAAAATTGGGGAGATAGAAAAGTGGTCTAGGCCATTAGGGAAACTATCCTTTTTCATCTTCTCTTTTCTCTCGGTTTTCTTTTTTAATGGACTGCAACTTATCTTCTATTGATTTTAACTTTTCCTTAATCCGCTCCTTTTCTTTCATTAAATAATTGAAATATTCATTGTGCTTTTTTAATTCTTTGTGTATTCCTTTTTTTTCTTCCATAACAGTATTATATGATACTCCTTTAGTATCTGCAATATAAATCACCTAAATAACTTAAAAAATGGAAAAATACTCAATCATTTTTCCATGATACAGAAGAAATCAAAGCCTTCTTCTGCTTTTGGGGTAAGGAAATAATCTTGAACAGTAATGCCTTCTACGAGGGTATTGTTGCCTTTTTCCAGTGACTTACGATTGATTCTATTCAAAATGTCATAAGGAACTTGTAAAATTTGCCTTGGCAGTCTGTATTGGAGATTAAATACATCAAAGCGGGTTATTTTCTCTACCGAGCGTTTGTTCTCTTGGTAGTACTCCATTACGGGCTCACTGCCTAAAACACCTTGTATTTTTACTGTGCTATAAAAAGGTTGAGCAAGTTCTACTAGCTCATGGGCCAAATACTCTCGCACATGCCATGGGTTTCTGGTTAAAGACATGCTGCGATTTGGGGTAGTTATGATCGCTTTGCCACCCGGTTTTAACACCCGGCTAATTTCTTTTAAGAAAAGCGTGTCATCTTCTATGTGCTCAATAACTTGAAAACTGATCACAAAGTCATAGGTATTATCTTTGAGAAAAGACATTGGAGGAATGCTTTTCACGATAAAATCGAAGTCAGGATAGGTCTGCTGATGCAATGCTAAAAGCTTCTCATTTTTATCTATGCCCGTATAATTTGTACAATGCCCGGCAAGCAACTGCATACCCCTGCCAGCTCCACAGCCTATTTCGAGCACGTTGGCACTAGGTTGTGCCTCTAAGCGCTTGGCAACTTCTA
>CAKZMZ010000249.1 GCA_937129345.1 uncultured Thalassovita sp.
GTGGTACTTCTGGTATGATGGATTTTACTGCTGTAGGCCGCGAAGAGGGCATTATCTCTGAGGGCGTTATCCAAAATGCAGATGGTAGCTTTAGGCAAAATGATGTGCGCTTGAGCGGAAGAGATTACTATTGGTGGAGGTACAACAGAGGAAACGAAGAGGTAGGCATGTACGATGCTTCTTTCATAAAACTTCGCGAAGTAAAATTGTCTTACAACTTGCCATCGGCACTATTGAGCAAAGTATTTATCAAAAATGCTACCTTCTCAATAGTAGGCAGAAACCTAGCACTTTGGACAGAAAACCCACATTTTGACCCTGAAGTACTCTCTTTTAATGGAGGCACCATTATACCAGGTGTGGAGGATATGGCCACGCCAACTTCTCGCAGCATGGGTTTTAATTTAAACCTCACTTTCTAAAAATACCAAACTATTTAAAAGACTTTCAATAATATACAGATGAAAAAGATAGTATTTTTCGTAATTCTAGTACTAAGTTTGGCAAACTGTACAGATGACTTTGATGAAATAAATGCCAACCCGAACGAGCCAGAAGTAGTAACTCCTGATTTGTTGCTTTCTACTGTGATTTCTAGCTCTATGGACCGATACGTTGAAACCGGATGGAGTTTGGGAAATATCGTTTCTCAAATGACAGCCAAGATCAACTTTACTGGTTTTGACCGTTACAATTGGGGTTCAGAGTCTGGTCTTTGGAACAACATTTACGGCATCTTGCCAGAAGTTGAATTAATTATCGAAGCAGCAAGATCAGAAGAAAACCCTAATACCAGTTACGAAGGAATCGGTCTAGTACTTAGGGCTTGGTTGTATGCGCAATTGACCGATAATTGGGGCAATGTGCCTTACTCTCAGGCCATTCAAGGACAGGAGGGTATTTTCCAGCCTGTGTACGATTCTCAAGAGGATATTTACAATGGCCTATTGGCCGACCTTGAAACGGCAGACGGTCTGTTGGCACAAAACACCCCTATTTTTGGAGGAGATATTTTCTACAATGGAAATATAGAAGCTTGGAGAAAACTGGCCAACTCATTGCGTTTGCGTTATTTAATGCGCATTTCTAACAAAAGAGATGTTAGTGCGGAGATGCAACAAATAGTAAACAACTTACCAATTTTTGAAAGCAATGCGGACAATGCCATAATGACTTATCCGGCGGTGAGTATTGACACCTCTTTCCCTGAAAGTCGCGGTAGAATTGGTGGTTTTGATGAGCACAGGCTAAGCCAAACCAGTGAGACCATTTTAAAAGCCTTTAATGATAATCGCTTAAATACTTGGTTTCAACCGACTGACAATCCTAATGATGATCCTACTTTGTTTGTAGGTATGCCCAATGGCTTGAGTGAAAACAATGCTTCTACTTTTAATGGCGGTGCTTCAAACGTTTCTAGGCTCAACCAATCTTTATTTTTTGACTCAAAAGATGCCGTAGCCGCAGCCTTGATGCAATACGCAGAAGTACAGTTTATTTTGGCCGAAGCTGCCCAAAGAGGTTTGATCACTGGCGACGCCAAAACTTACTACGAAGCAGGCATTGCAGCTTCTTTTGAATATTGGAACACCGAGCAGGACTTTGATGCTTACTTAGCCCAAGAGGGCGTAGCTTATGTAGGAGATTTAGAGCAAATCATTACACAAAAATGGTTGGCCTCTTTTATGGTGGGTTTAGAAGCTTGGTACGATTTAAGGAGAACCGGTTTACCCTCATCTATTGAGCCAGGGCAAGATAACGTAAATAGTGATCGAGTGCCCGTTAGGTTTTTCTACCCAAGTGAGGAGCAATCTTTAAACCCAGACAACTACCGAGCTGCAGTCTCTGCCATGGGCGAAGACGATATCAATATTAAAGGTTGGTGGGAAAACTGATCATACAATACATAGTTATTCAGGGAGAGGCTAGCCAACAGGCTATTGCCTTTCCTTGTTTTTATTTAGATATTGCTGCTAGGCTATTGGCTTGTAAGCTTTGGTCTGTAGCATTACAGATGTTGGCGCGCTGATAGCCGTCTTTAACATTAAGTTGCTTTAATTTTTAAGATTGATTTTTTATTTAAATATGAACACTAACCATTAATACATTGTACCCAGACAACCCTTATTTTTTATTGACTCCCGGGCCACTTTCCACAAGTAAGACGGTTCGCGCAGCTATGCTGCAAGATTGGTGTACTTGGGATAAAGATTACAAAGAAATCGTGCAGGAGGTAAGGCAAGATTTACTGGCAATCGCCAACTTGCCAGAAGCATATACTACCGTTTTGATGCAAGGCAGTGGTACGTTTTCCGTAGAAGCCATGCTGGGCAGTACCATTTCAGAAACAGATAAATTGTTGGTGATTCAAAATGGAGCTTATGGCAAGCGCATTGGGCAAATTACGCAAAGGCTCAAGCTGAATTGCAGTATTTTAAATTTACCCGAAAACCAAGCGCCGCTGCCTGATCAAGTTTTTTTAAAGTTGAAGAAAGATGTGGAAATTACCCACGTGGCCATGGTACATTGCGAAACCACCACGGGCATGCTTAATCCGATAGAAGCAATTGCACCCGTGGTAAAAGCAGCAGGCAAAACAATGTTGGTAGATGCCATGAGCAGTTTCGGGGGTATTCCGATCGATATAGAAAAGCTAGGGATAGATTTTTTGGTGAGCTCGGCCAATAAGTGCATACAGGGCGTTCCGGGGTTTGGCTTTGTGATTGCAAAAAAAGATACTTTGGAAAAATGCGAAGGCATAGCTCGCTCTTTGGCCTTAGATCTTTATGATCAATGGCAAACCATGGAGCAAGATGCGGGCAAGTGGCGTTATACTTCGCCTACACACACGGTAAGGGCTTTTAAGCAAGCATTAAAAGAACTTAAAGAAGAAGGTGGCATTTCTGCAAGATTTGCAAGGTATAAAGAAAACCATCGAACGTTGGTAGATGGCATGAGAAGCCAA
>CAKZMZ010000250.1 GCA_937129345.1 uncultured Thalassovita sp.
GTAAGTCTTGCACTGTCATCATTTTTTTTCACTAAACATACTTAGTTGCTCTTAAAGTAATCGCTGTGATATAGTTGCTGTAATACAGTCGCTTGAAACAGTCGACGGTTTTCGAGTCATTATTTCACCAAATTATTTTTCATTTTTTTTAACCACATTTACAATGAAAAGAAAAATACTGACCATTTTAATTGGGCTGCTCACCATGAGTAGTTTTGCCTTCGGGCAAGGGCGTACCGTTACGGGTAAAGTCCTTTCCGAAGAGGACGGTACTTCATTACCGGGCGTAAATGTCTTGGTAAAGGGCACGAACAAGGGTACCATCACCGACATTGACGGTGCCTTCAGAATTGAAGTAGAAGGCAATGATCCTGTATTGCAGTTTAGCTATGTGGGCTTCACTACAAAAGAAGTTCCTGTAGGTGCTCAATCTACCATCGATGTAAACCTCGCTCCAGATTATACGGAGATTTCTGAGGTAGTAATTGTAGGCTATGGTACTCAAAAGAAAGAGGCCCTGACCGGTTCTGTAGCCACAGTAGGTTCTGAAAAATTAGAGCAATTGCCGAGCGCATCTTTTCAAGATGCATTACAAGGCAATGTGGCTGGTTTGCAGGTAACTGCTAGTGATGGCGCTCCAGGTGCGGGTATTTCTGTACGTGTACGTGGGATTGGTTCTATCACCGCAGGTAACGAACCTTTGTATGTGATTGACGGTATTCCGGTAACTTCTGGTAGTGTTTCGCAAACAGATTTTGATAATGGTGGTAGAAGCTCTAACGTTTTGGCTTCTTTAAACCCTAATGATATCGAAAGCTTAACGGTATTAAAGGATGCCGCTTCAACCGCTATTTATGGTTCAAGAGGGGCCAATGGCGTTGTATTGATTACTACCAAAAGCGGTTCTCAAGGTAAGGCCAAAATAGATTTTAAAACGCAAGTGTCTGTATCTGATGAAGCATTTGGTAACTTATTAGAACCATTGAACAGGGAGCAATATACTGAGCTATATTTGGAAGGACGTGTAAATGCCGGTACGCACACGCCTGAGGAAGCACAAGCTTTGTTTGAGCAGCAATTCCCAGTAGATCCTAGAACTGGCGAAATAGCCAATACCAATTGGATAGAGGAAATGACCCGAATGGGTGTTAGCCAGCAATACGATTTAAGTGCTAGCGGCGGTACAGATAAATTGAGCTATTTTATTTCAGGAGGCTACTTGGATCAAGAAGGCCTAGTAAAAGAGAACAAATTTGAAAGATTCTCAGGTCGTGCCAACTTATCTGCCCAACTCACAGATAAATTAAAAATCTCTAACAACATCAACCTTTCTTACTTTACACAAAGAGGCATTACCGATGGTACTGCTTGGGAAGCACCTTTTTACTTAGGCTATCTATTGGCACCTACTGTTCCTATATTTGATGAACAAGGAAGATACTACGGCGACCATGCTTCTTTCTTTATGGGTGGTAACAACCCTGTTGGTCAGTTGTACGACAATACACGTGAGTTAGAGCAAACAAGAATTATTAATAACCTTTCTGCTAATTATGAAATTGTAGAAGGCTTAACTTTCAATTCGGCTTGGAGTTTCGATATCTTGAACGTAGATGAGTTCATCTTTGAAAATGCAAGGTACGGTGATGGTAGAAACATTGGCGGTTTTGGCAATGAAGGCAGAACCGACATTATCAACTGGTTAGGTACCCAAACCTTACAATACGGAAAGACTTTTAATGAAAAACACAACTTAGACGTATTACTGGGCTATGAGGCGCAAAAAGTAGTAGAAGATGGGGTAGAAAACCAAGCAGAAGGTTTCTCTCACCCAAGCTTAAGGACACTAAGCACAGCTGCCAATCCTACGCTATCTAATAGTTATAGAACTGAATATTCTTTTAACTCTTATTTTACAAGAATCAATTACGACTTTGACTCTAAGTATTTTGTCTCAGCTTCTATTAGGAGAGATGGTTCTTCTAGATTTGGCCCTGAAGTAAGATGGGGTACGTTCTGGTCTGTTGGTGGTGGTTATACCATTAGCCAAGAGTCCTTTATGGAAGGGCTTACTTTCATCGATAACTTAAAATTAAGAACTAGTTATGGGGTAACTGGAAATGCCAGTATTGGTAACTTCCCTTGGGCCGGTTTATACTCATTCAACAGAGAGTATGATGGCTCGCCAGGTGCTGCCCCTAGCCAAGTAGCCAACCCAATGTTAACTTGGGAGTCTCAAGAAAACTTTAATGTGGGTATGGACTTCAATATGTTTGGCAATAGATTATCAGGTAGTGCAGAATATTTCGTCAGAGTTTCAAGCGACTTGATTTTGGATAACCCACTTTCTTACACTACTGGTTTTAGGGATATTCAAGAAAATGTGGGCGATATGCAAAATACTGGTGTAGAACTAGCACTAAACGCCCAGATTGTAAGAGGCCCTGATTTCAATTTAAGTCTAGGTGGCAACATTACCTTTATCAATAATGAAATTACCAGATTGCCTGCTCCTATACCAACTGGAGAATTTAGGAGAGAAGAAGGTAGGGATTTTCAAGAGTTTTGGTTATTTGAATGGGCCGGTGTAGACCCTGCCAATGGCGATCCACTATGGTACACAGATGAGACCAAATCAGAAACCACTAATAACATAAATGAAGCGGTTCGCTTTTATGATGGTGAGAGTGCTACCCCAGACTTTTTTGGCGGTGCTAACCTAAGCGCTAGCTATAAAAATTTCTCACTAAATGTGCAATTGAATTATCAGATTGGCAACTATCTGTATGACGGACCGGGCTGGGTGATCCACGGCGATGGTCGCTTTACCCCTAGAAGTACTTCTACTTGGGCGTTTAACAACCGTTGGAGACAGCCGGGCGATCAGGCCTTATTCCCACGTCATGCATGGGGTAACAGATCCGGTTCTAACCAAAGAACATCTTCTAGATACTTATTCAAAGGGGATTTTATCCGTGTGAGAACCATCAACCTAGCGTATGATTTACCAAGCGCTTTTGTAAGTAAACTGAAGTTGCGTAATGTAAGAACCTACATCAATTTGAACAACTTCTTTACTTGGGTAGCTGATGACAACTTACACTTTGATCCAGAACAAACAATTAATGGTGTTTTCAACTCAATGACACCTATTCCAAAAACAGCCAGTTTTGGTATAAATATAGGATTGTAATTGTTTGATCAAAATTTAAAAAAGATATACAACTATGAGAAAATTATATATATCAATTCTTTTTATGGCAACTATGCTGTACAGCACCAGTTGCAGTGAAGAATTTCTAGATCTAACGCCTCAGCAAAGTTTGGCAGATTCTGATTTCCTTCTAACTTTTAATGATTTTGAAGTAGCGATAATCGGTGGTTATGACCAAATGCAAAACTCTGATTGGTATGGCAGGTACGTACCTTTGGTTGCTGATGTAATGGGTGAAGATGTAAAGCAAAATGCCAGTGCCAACCGTGCCAAAGAATGGGCCGAGTTCAACGGCAACCCTACCGACTTTATTCCTGAAGAAATTTGGGCTGAGTTGTACGAGGGCATTAATATCGCTAATAGAATGATCGATTCCTCTTTTGAACCGCCAACAGCAATTGCAGACGACTTTAACCAAATCATTGGTGAAGCCTATGCCATAAGAGGTCTGGCACATTTTGACTTGGTTAAATTATTTGCTCAGCACTATACCTTTACTGCAGATGCTTCTCATCCGGGCATTCCTATCGTAACCGAATTTGACCAAACAGCCAAACCGTCTAGAAATACAGTTGCTGAGGTGTACGCACAAGTAATCAGTGATTTTGAGATGGCAGAGCAGTTGATGACCCAAGACAATGGAAGCGGCCGCTTCTCTAGAGAAGCCGTTCAAGGCTTACTTTCTAGGGTTTATTTGTATATGGAAAATTACGCACAAGCAGAAGCCTACGCTACACAGGTAATCAATAGCGGTAAGTACTCTTTGGTTTCTGCTGCTAACTATCCTACGCAATTCTTAGATGGCAACTCATCAGAAGCTATTTTTGAAATCAGGTTTGACTTGGTAGACAACCCCGGTTCTGATCACTTAGGAGGTATGTACAAGGAGTCTGGTTACGGCGATTACTTACCTGCTGAAGACTTGTTGAACATCATTCCTGATGAAGACGTGAGAAAAACCATGTTCAGAGAAGATCTTAACCTTGGAGGCATTTATGGTACGCTACGAGTAGATAAATACCCTTCTGAAGGCTCGGTTATCGGATCAGACAACATCCCGGTAATTCGCCTTTCTGAGGTCTACTTGAACAGGGCCGAGGCCAGGGCAAAAGCAGGCAATGATACTGGTGCTCAAGAAGACCTCAATTTGATCAGACAAAGGGGCTGGGCCGATGCTCCTGCAGTTACAGTAACTGGAGATGCCCTTATTACTGAGATTTTGAATGAAAGAAGAATAGAACTCAGTTTTGAGGGACATGGAATCCACGATATCGTAAGAAATAAAATGGATGTGGTCCGAGATGATTGTACCTCACCTGTGTGCACGGTAACTTATCCTAACGCTCGTTTTATATTGCCTATTCCAGTAGAAGAGACCGATGTAAATCCCAACATCGCTCAGAATCCGGAGTATGGTACTAATTAAGAAATAGAGTTGATTCTAATTAAGAAGGCTGTTCCAAATGGGGCAGCCTTTTTTTACATCAAAAATCCATTTTCATCAGCAACAGCAGGGGGGATGTTCTCATCATCGATCATTTGCCGCATGTCTATCTCTATGGCGCGGGCTATATTGGTAATGGGCACATCATTATAAGTACCTTCAAATGGGTTTTCAGAATAATCGCCAATCTTCTCCATTAAGAAAAATACCCAAATGATCAGCCCTGAAATAAACGGGCTTAGCCAAAATACAAAGCCATTGGTATTTCTAAAAATATCTATTAGACCCAAAGGCACAAGGCCGCTAAAAAGGAAGGTCATCCATAAAGCAGTAGAGGCATATTGCCTCGGAAAAGGAAAGTTCTTGATGCGTTCAGACTTACCTTGCCCATCATAAAATGTTTGTATCAGCCTATGAAATTCCATATGCCTGAAGTCATCGAAATAATAATGATTTTTGAGCTCTTGTAATCTTATGGCTTGTATCTTGAGTAACTGAGTGGCCTTATTGGCCACACTTTCTAAAGACTTTAATTCTTCTTCGGAAATGTACGGGGCAAGCGCTGCCTCTAACTGTTGCTGGTATTTTGCATCTGCATTGGGTGCGTAAAGCCGATTAAGTCTATTTTCTTGATGCTCCCAAGGGCGGCTTAACCTGAGTTGGTGCTGTAAAGCGGTTAGCCAAGCAATATGCCTGTAAATCAATTCTTTTTTAACTTCTTCGTCTCGCTTGCCTTTTACAAAGGCCACCACTGCTGCGCCAAAAGTTCGGCTATTGTTTACGATACTACCCCATATTTTTCTTGCTTCCCAAGTTCTGTCATACGAACTGTTGTTTTTAAAGCCTAAATAGAAAGCTACCGCAAGACCAATTACCCCAATCGGACTCCATGGTAGGTACAATCCTTTATTAAAAATAAAAGAAAGTAGACAAAGGAAAAAGCTGTAAGCAGTACCTATGACCAAAGGCCTTTTTGACCAGTTCAAGGTCATTAAAAATCCATAATTTCTTTTGATATACATGCCAGAAAAGTCTTTTTGATAAGTCAAAAAAATACGCTAAGATGATACTTAAAGATACGCTTTTAATTAGAATACCATCATATGATGTTATAG
>CAKZMZ010000251.1 GCA_937129345.1 uncultured Thalassovita sp.
GTAGTGGCAGAAAAAGGCTGGACAGCCAAAGACCTCAAGACCGAAAAGAAAGACGCCTTTGTTTCGGCATCTATGATGCTTTTATTAAGCGGTGTGATTATGGCAGTGGCGGCAGGCACTTTGCATGTAAGTGGTTCTAAACTAGAAAATACAGTTGAGATGGTGGCACTGTTCGAACCAATAGGAGGGAGGCTAGCCGCCTATATTTTGATCATTGGCATCGTAGGTACGGGTCTTTCTACCATTTTCCCTATTGTATTGATAGCCCCTTGGCTACTAGCAGATTATTCGGGCAAGCCTAGGAACATCCATTCAAGAGAGTCAAGGGCACTCATTTTGATTGCACTTGTTATTTCTTTTGGTAGCGTATTTTTAGAAGAACGGCCACCTGCTTTAATGGTTTTTTCTCAAATTTTTCAAGCTTGTATTTTGCCAGCCGTAGCCATTCCTATTTTTATATTGATCAACAGAAAAGGATTGATGAAGGAAAAAACAGCCACGCCCTCCTTTAATATAGGATTGGTAGCTGTAATCATTTTCTCATTGATCACTACTTGGTTTGCAGTAAGTGAGTTTTTTAGTTTAGGGTAGTAGATGAAAGTTCAGTAAATGTGAAGCTACCTCTTACTCAGCCTTGACATATCTGCGCCAATTGTGCTGCTCTTTAAAGCCTAGTACCTCGCGTATTTTTCGGTTCGAAAACAAAGCTTCATGCTCGTCCAGTTCTCGAGAAATGGGTACCCCCGGATAAAACTTTTCCGCTAACTCTTTGCTTGGAATGATTGCCCCGTTATGGTCATTTCCAGCATTAAAAACTTGATATCCGAGCCCATCTTTTTGTAAACACAAATCTACGATTTGTCCCAAGTCGCGTGCGTCTATGTAACAGAAAGTATTTCTGCGCCGCACCTCAGGGTGTTTAAAATAATGTGGGAATAACTCAGCGTATTCATGTGGCTCGATCACATTTCCTATTCTAAGAGCGTAAATGTCAAAACTAGAACGTCGCTGAAAACTGCGCGCCGTTTTTTCGTTTACCACCTTAGAGAGACCATAGCTATCCATGGGGTCTACGTCATAGTCTTCTTCTAAAGGCAATACTTTAGGATCTGTCTTACCATCTGAAAAACAAATGCCATAAGTGGTTTCTGAAGAAGCAATTATGATTTTTTTGATGCCGAGTTTAATAGCGGCTTCAATTACATTGTAGGTGCCCATGGTATTTACGCGAAATGTTTCGTTATCGGGCTTCAGTAAAATTCTAGGGACAGCTGCAAAATGTACTACAGCATCAAACTTAGGCACTCCATTACCACCTTCCAACTCATCTAACCCAGCATAAGAACTCATGGCATTGAAGATCTGTCCAGAGTTTGTTATATCGGCATGTAGGTTGTCTACGCCCGGGTGGTCCAGGAGAGTGAGGTCTACATTCATTACTCTGTGTCCCTGATCAAGCAGGTAAGGGATAACGTGTTTACCGGCTTTACCCGATCCACCTGTAAAAAAAATCCGTTTTTTAGTCATACTTATTTTCTTTAAGAAATGCTTTAATTGTGTTGTTTTTTGAGGTTAGACACTGCTATTCTTTATAACATGCTGTCAGGAAAGATAATAAATTTATTTTTTCTGAAGGGAGCTCAATTAGTTACATAAATTTTATTTGATTGCTACATAGTATCCGAACCCATACAGCTGTTCTCCTTCATGCCAAATTTTAAGATAATTAGTATTCTACCAGTCGGTATTTCGTAGTATCTGCTGCTATAGACTAGGGAAACTTAGGAAATTTGGAAAAATCCCTTTTTCTTTTTTCCAAAAAGGCATTTCTGCCTTCTATGGCCTCTTCGGTGCCATAGGCCAATCGGGTAGCTTCCCCCGCATATACTTGTTGGCCAACTAGGCCATCATCGATCAAGTTGAAACCGAACTTTAACATTTTAATTGCTGTAGGGCTTTTGGACATAATTTCTTGCGCCCAATCATAGGCCACTTGTTCCAGCTCTTCATGTGGTACTACTTTATTGACCATCCCCATTTCATAAGCTTCTTGGGCTGAGTAGTTGGCTCCTAAAAAAAAGATTTCTCTGGCTCTTTTTTGCCCAACCTGTCTGGCCAAATAAGCAGATCCAAAGCCCCCGTCAAAACTGGCCACATCGGCATCTGTTTGCTTAAATATGGCATGTTCTTTACTGGCAATGGTTAAATCGCAGACTACATGTAAGCTATGCCCGCCACCAACTGCCCAACCGGGTACTACTGCAATCACCACTTTGTTCATAAAACGGATTTGGCGCTGAACATCAAGTATATTAAACCTATTGACCCCATTTTCTCCTTTATAGCCTGTATTGGACCGTACACGTTGATCACCTCCCGAGCAAAACGCCCATCCTCCATCTTTAGGTGAGGGTCCTTCTCCTGTGATCAAGACCACACCGATTTCTTGACTCTCATGCGAAATGATCAATGCTTCCCACAGTTCATCAACTGTTTTGGGCGTGAATGCATTTCGGCATTCGGGTCTGTTAAAAGCGATTCTTGCTACGCCATTTAAAGATTTAAAAGTAATTTCTTCGTATTCTTTTTCAGTTTTCCACTCCAAATTAGCCATGGTCCAGTTTTTTATTGCAAATAATGCAAATTTAACTATTTGCAGTTTAGTGTGTTTGGCTTTTGTTATAATTTTGGTTTTAAAAATTTCTATAATAGGATTAAATGAAAAAGCTTACATATTATTTATTGATGTTGATTTTTATAGGATGTTCTGAGAGCGATCATTCAGCAAAAAATTCCCTGCAACCTAATAGCAATACTGAGGCAGATACAATTATATTGAGTGAAAATGTGTCCAAAGAGATATTAAATGAAACTGCCAATCCAAGTACCAGTAACACTTTTAAAATAGGATTTCCTCTCGATAGCCTACTTTCTTTTGATTCAGAAGCTGAACTGAAGAAAGTTTTTAAATCTAATGTAAAAAGGTCAGTTGGTTACTATCCGGAAGGCATGGGAGAATACGCCAATACACTTTTATTTCCTGATTCAAAAAATGAAGTAGAATTTGTTTGGGCAGATGATTCAATAAATTTTAGCGGATTACAGTATATTAAAATTTCTGCAGAAAATACAGATTGGAAAACCAAAGAAGGCATTACCATAGGAACAGATATCAAAGAACTTGAGAACTTGAACAAAAAAGCGTTTACCTTTTATGGTTTAGAATGGGACTATTCGGGTATGATAAACTGGCAAGATGGGCACCTGAGCGAAAGAAAAATATTCGGTAGTTTGGGATATGCCGACGATGTTTTTCCCGAAGGCTTAGAAGGACTTTTGGGCGACCATGAAATTGATAGCTCTTCAGACTTAGCAAAAAAAGCAAAACTAGTGTTGCGAGAACTTGCTATGAGAAGAAGTGAATAAGTAAGCCTTAGTAAATGACTGAAAACGCAAAAACCATCGATGACTTCCTAAGAAACTGTGAGCCTAAGTTGACAGAAAGTGCGACCTACCTGCTCAAACCTTTTTTGAGTGTCGTCAGCCTCCCTAAAAAGCACGTTCTTGTAAAAGAAAAGCAAATTTGCGGTAAAGTCTATTTCATTTGTAAGGGCGCTTCAAGAAGTTTTTATTTACAAAATGGGGTTGAGGTACATACTTGGTTTGCATTTGAAAACGAAGTAATAGGCTCTTTAAGAAATTTCAACAATCTTCCTTCTAGGGAAAATATCGAATTACTCGAAGAAAGTGTTTTGATTGCTTTCGACATAGCTGGTATACAAACCTTAATGCAAGAAAATATTGAAGTGGCCAATTTTGTGAATGTAACCATTTTAGAGTATGCGCTCTTTATGGAAGATAAATTTTTCGATTTACATATGAAACCTTCTAATGAGAAATTTTCTGCCTTATTAGCGCATTCACCAGAAATTTTTCAGCGCGTACCCCTTACATATATTGCTTCTTATTTAGGGATTTCCAGAGAAACCCTGAGCCGCTTACGTGCTAAGTAATTTTGTGATATATATCAAATGAAATTTTTGCAGATTTTTAGAATTTTACCGCTAGTTTTTGATGCTGCATTTTTTTTATCACGACAAAAAAAGGATAATGATCAGGTTTCTTGCCATCTATTCAGTCTTAATTCTCTTTATTTTATGTTTAACATACCCGGTTACAACCTTAGGCCAAACAAATAAAACTACCAAAGAAGGCGATAAGACAAAATAGGGGTTAAAGGCAGGTATCAACTTTGCAGAACTTTTTGGTGAAGACGCCATTCCAGAAAGCGATAGAAAAGTGGGCTACTCTTTTGGGGCATATGCATCCTTTAAAATAGCAAAAGACCTTAAGCTGCAACCAGAGGTAATATGGTCGCTACAAGGCGAGAAATCTGAAAATAAAGGGAGATATGACATTTCTTACATCAACATTCCTGTTATGCTTAAATGGACTGAGGGTAGGTTTTACACCGAACTTGGCCCGCAATTAGGTTTATTGACGATCAATACCAGCAAATCTGTACCCGAAGAAATTCAACTTAGCAATTTTGAGATATTTGATTTTTCTATCAATGTTGGGTTGGGCTATGAAGTATTTGAAGATCTAAGTTTAGGCATTAGATACATGCAGGGCTTGACCAACCTTGTGCAAGATAGAAACCTTAAAAATAGCGTAATTTACCTAGGTGTTGCATACCAGATATTTTAATTAAATTTTTTGCCTTGGACAATCAGGTTTTTTAGGCGTATAAAATTCCAGAAAAACAGAAAGAAGATTTTACATCTAGCCATTTAAGCAAATGACAAGAAAAGAATTTATCGATAAAGGTGTAATGATGGGTATGGGTTTACCTTTTTTATCCTCTATGCTGCTAACAGCTTGTGGAAAACAGCATTCGATTTTCCCTAAATTTCAAACAGATTTCTCGGGTAAAGTAATCGTTATAGGTGCAGGGGCAGCAGGCATGGCTGCAGGCTATCTGTTAAAAAAACAGGGTGTAGATTTTGAAATAATCGAAGCTGCATCGATTTATGGTGGTCGGATAAAAAAGGTTGATGACTTTGTTGATTTTCCCTTAGATATTGGCGCTGAGTGGATTCATACAGATCCTAAAATATTTACAGATATTATCGGTGATACAAACGTGAATGCTAATATTGGCACGATGGTTTACGACCCGCAAACCATCCAAACCTATAAAAATGGTAGGTTAAAATCCCATAACTACCTCAAAGGCTTTTACAGCGAATGGAAGTTTAAAAACACTACGTGGTTCGATTTTTTCGAGCAATATATAGTGCCTGAGATTGCTAATAACATGATCCTCAATAAGCCGATTACGCAAATTGATTACTCAACAGACAAGGTACGCTTAAAAACGGCCAGTGAAGAAGAATATCAAGCAGATAAAGTTCTTGTTACTGTGCCAATCAAGATTCTTCAAAAACAGCTTATCGAGTTTGAACCTCCCTTACCAAAACCCAGAAAAGAGGCAATAAACCATGTTTATGCAGGAGATGGAATAAAAATATTTATCGAGTTCAAGGAAAGATTTTATCCAGATATCTTATCATTTGGAAATATTTTTAGTGCCCTAAAGAGAGAAGAGAAATTTGTTTACGATGCGGCATTTAAAAAAAGTACCGATAAACATATTTTAGGTTTATTTGCAATCAATGAACAAGCAGCGGCTTACACTAAATTAAATGCAGAAGAAGCCATAATCGACAAATTCTTAGGCGAGTTGGATGAAATCTTTGAAGGTAAGGCCACTGAAAACTATGTGAAACACCTCATTCAAAATTGGTCAAGTGAACCTTATATCCAAGGGGCTTATTCTTACTCATTTAAAGAAAGTCAATTTGATGTGGTGGAAAAGCTCAAAGAGCCTATCGCAGCAAAGATTTTTTTTGCCGGCGAAGCTCTTTCAATAGAAAACCAGGCAACCGTTCATGGCGCTTGTGAGTCTGCCTACAGTCAGGTTGCTGCCATGTTAGAAAATAGTTAAATAATTGCACTGCAATGCGCCTATTCGACTACAATCATTGTCTGCGGATAAACTAATAAATATCGACCCCACTGTATTTGATTAGTAAGAAAGTATCCCTATTCAGCTTTAAATAATAAGGTACGGATCCATTTCTCTAAGACTATTATTAATGAGATTTTTAAGTTATATTCAATTGATAGATTCATCAAGATCATCAAAGAATTATAAGTAGATTTTCACCATTTAGCATACGTCATGACCTTTAAACTTTACCTACCGATACTTTGTGTTGTTTTCTGTATTTCTTGTACAACCAAACAGAAAAAACCGGAGATAAGTAACATTGCGGAGTCTTACATTTTTGAAGCACCTGTAACGCCTAGTTGTCACGCATCAACGATTGTTGAAATAGAGCCTAACCATCTAATGGTAGCTTGGTTTGGGGGCAGCGCAGAGGGTAATAAAGATGTGGGGATCTATCTATCTTCCAACCCGGGAGGATCTTGGTCTGCTCCTCGAAACATCGTTACACCGCTGATTACAGAAGAAGATACCTTACCGTGCTGGAACCCTGTGTTATACAAAAGTAGTAGTGAACATTTGTACCTTTTCTATAAAGTAGGTAAAAATCCTAGGGAATGGTTTGGGGCTATGCTTACCTCATCTGATGATGGTAAAACTTGGAGTGACCCGCAATACTTGCCCGAGGGCATTTTAGGACCGATTAGAAATAAACCAATTGAAACAAAGCCTGGATTGCTTCTTTGTGGCAGTAGTACAGAAAGCGTAGAAAGCAATGAATGGAGGGTACATGTTGAAACTTACGACGAATCAGCAGGAAAATGGCAAAAGATACCGGTGCAGAACACAAAAAATTTTGAGGTGATCCAACCTACTTTTCTTGTCCATGCTGAAGGGAAAATCCAGATGTTGTGCAGAAGCAAGCACGATAGATTGGTAACAAGTTGGTCTGAAGATATAGGAGCAAGCTGGAGTGATATGGAAATGACCGAAATAGTCAATTCCAACTCAGGGGTAGATGCCATCTCACTTACCCATGAGTCGTTTTTGCTGGTAAACAATCCTTTGCCTCGCGGGGCCAATTGGTACAACGGCCGTAATATGTTAGATGTTGAATACTCAACAGACGGGATACAATGGGAGAAGCTTTTGGACCTTGAGAACCAAGAGAAAGGAGAGTTCAGCTATCCTGCAATCATACAAACATCAGATGATAAAGTGCATATTGTATATACCTACGATAGGGAATACATAAAACATGTTTCATTTGATGTAGATAGATGAATTATAAGAAGTGGGATAGTGAAAGCTATGTAGGGTGAGAAGTTTATGGTTTTTAATGAATAACATAACTGCCGCAAATCAAGACACTAAACTTGAAAATATATTACTCGAAGAAGATGTGAGGAAATTGAAAGAGACTAAACCTAAAATTTCTAGTTACAGAACTTTCACAGAGAAGTATGTCTGGGGGATTAAAGCTGGCCTTGTAATATTGATTTATCTTATCAAAAAAAAACGAATATTGTCATTTCGGCTAATTTTCAGGTTTTAAAACTATTATATTATTACCTCATCAAATAAGTATTTATCAACAATTTATCTAAGAAATTTACTTATTTGAAATGGCTTAATGTAAAATTAAGTATTAGCTCAAAGGCAAAAACTTTTTTCAAAGTCCCAAGACTTTTTCAAGATAGGTACATGGCATGTTGCCATGCGTTTTTCTCCTTGAGAAAAACTCTTTTTTTTATACAGACATATCTCCGATTGCCTGCCCCCCGGGCAGGATCGGGTGATTTTTTTTTACTGTTTTTTGGATTCAAAAGACCAATAGACCAGCAAGATGGGTATCTTGGAAAGTAACTTCCCGATAGTCTGTAATGAGCTTGGGTAAGGTAAAATGGTTCAAGTGATAGCCATTTTTAAGGGATAGTCGACTATCGGGTCAAAGAAAACGCAATGGTTATTGAATAGTGTAAAATTACACTTACCATATTTTCGGTTTTCCACGGTCGGGCGGCAAAAAGTGTAAAATTACACTCTCTGTCGCGTTCTGTAGAAATACAGAACAAAAGGGGGCTACAGACCCTCTATCGTACTTTTTCTCTGTAAAAATACAGAGTCCAACAGAGTTCTGGAGGACAGGATAAGAATATGAAGACATAAGAGAAGTCATTAAGGGAAATGGGTACTTACCAGAAGAAATCCCGCCCGAAGACAACATCCAAAAGCTAGAAGTGAAAAAGCAGAAAAAGATTGACTCTAATAAAAAAGAAACTGATAAAGATTGAAGGTTGCAGCGAGAGATGTACTGATAATTGCCTTACATTATGGCTAGTTGTTTAGACCTTAGTTTTTCAGGACTTCTCAGAGCAATCGTCCAGCACTCGATGATATGCCCATCTTTAAAGCGTACTTTCATTTTTCTGCTATCAGTGGTGCCTCGGCCAACAATTTGGCACTCTTTGCCCTTGAGATTTTTGGGCTTTGACCAATAATAAATATATTTTTTTGATGGCATTGCTCTGGAAAAAAACGCTTCAAATCTAAGTAAAACAATTTTTTTTAGAAACGATGCGTAGGACGATGAGAGTTCAAATCGGTGCACTTGATCTGTCCTGTGCTGTAGGTTTGTGGTTTTTATAAATCAATATTTTTAGCTATAATACTTCAAAAAGTATTATATGTCAGAACACATTACACATATTGCCATTTATGAAGATACCAATAGGCTAATTTGCCATAGCAAAGACTTCAATCTTCCCTTTAAAAATAGCCTCAAGCACTATCCTGATGCTGGTTTGGTATCGAGTGGTGCCAGAGGCAACCATCTTTTGGCCATTCCGATTATCGAAAAAGTGCGTGACGATTGGGAGACTGGCTATAAAAAAGCACGTTACGGAGAGCTTTTAGCGGCTTCAATTGGTTGGTTAAGCCATAGGGCCATAGATCTACAGGTAAAGCCTAATTACATTAAACAGAAAGACATTAAAGATCCCCGTTTTTCTACCTACGAGCAGCAGATTTACTGCGATGCCATGACATTCGATAAGGTATATGGTGCCGGTGTCCATCCGTCCATTTCTCCTATGGTTTCAATGTCTAAGGCTACGCTTGAATACGGTATGCAGAGTCATCCTGCAGCTGAATCGACTTATGTGCGACAACTCGAACCTATTATGGTACAAATGGTGCAACAACAACTTCTTTCTATAAGAAAATTTAATAGTGAGAGCACTAGTACAGATGAATGGTTCGATGCGTATGAGGATGAATACCAAAAAACAAGTGAGAACTTAAATGTTTACATAGAAGCCTTCGTGAATCCTGACCCACTTAAGGTCGAAAAATATTTAGAGGATTTTAATTTTTACAATCCGGAGGATGAAATCATACAACTTGCCAGAGAGCTGCAACATCTAGGCAACTCTGAGCTTGACATTGACGAAGCAGTAGAAAAGGGTAAAAGCCAGAGCCAATATGCTCAAGGATTGTCAAGAAGTTACCGTTTCAATAAAAGTGCTCAGGCATTTTTTGAGAAAAAGATAGAGAAAGACGATGTGTACGATCAAGTAGAGATCTTTTACGAACCTCATAGGATTTAAAAATTATGGAAGATAAAAACATGAAAAGGCAATTATATGCTCTTGAGGGTAGGAGAGACTTTATGAAGTTGGCGGGAATCATTGCTACAAGTGCATTTTTACCAAATAGCGTATATGGCTTTGTAGCAAATAATGCTAAAATAACAGAAACAACTTCTTACAGTGCATTGAGCCATTTCATTATAATGGAAAAGGCTTCTATGTTGGCAAGGGGAGATGCTCGAATGGGTAGTTTGATGCGGCATGCACTGCATACAGATGTAAATCAATTAACACCAGGTAATTCATTTTTTATGGGCATGACATTCCCCTTTAAAAATGATGCCCTGCTTAATGCGATGGCAAAGCTTAAATCAGGTGTTAAATC
This sequence comes from uncultured Thalassovita sp., assembly GCA_937129345.1. Taxonomy (GTDB): domain Bacteria; phylum Bacteroidota; class Bacteroidia; order Cytophagales; family Flammeovirgaceae; genus Chondrinema. Next base: position 9,989 of record CAKZMZ010000251.1, read on the forward strand.
CATCAATTTAAATTACAAAGACACAGAAAGACTATCCATTTTAACAGGTGCTTTGGCTTTTCGTGCCATTAAAAAGCAATTAGATGAAGCGAACAAAAACAACAAGGTCAGTGATGTTTCTGATGAGTTAAAAATGTGTTATCAAGATGCTTGTTTATTAAGGTATTACTACATAAGAGGCACCTCAGAAAACTCAGGTTCTAAATTGGCCAGCCTTCTAGAACAGATGCTTACCCGTACCTTGATCCGTTTCCACACCAATATGCCCGACGAAAAAGCAGGACCCGATTGGGTACTTGCCATGCAAGATTGGCGAAAACATACCCATAGGTATTACGAACTGCTTGGCGTTGCAGTACTAAACCCAAATCCTGTGGTTTACGATAAGGTAATTTCAAAATCAGGCTTTTTTGCACAGGATGATCCATTGTTGGTAAAGGTCTCTTCTTTTAATCGCATAAGTGGGCTTTATGGTGATGAGGGTATTCAGAT
>CAKZMZ010000252.1 GCA_937129345.1 uncultured Thalassovita sp.
CCAACTCAACAAACTTCAAACCGATGTAATCGACCAAACCACAAACTTTTCAAGCCAAAAGCTGTAAATAATAGCCTAATATAACGGCTATAGTGACAATGATAAGATTGATGAAAACACACTAGGTTTTTAAAAGTTATTTGCCCATCCGTTTCTAGAGGTGTCTGCCTCATTTTTGGGAATTTCTACTATCCCACCCAATTCAAGTAGCTTATTCCTGGTTTTTTGTACATCTATGTTAATAGCATTGCTATCCTCTTCTAAAGATTGCACAGCGGCCAGTCCTGCTGCCTGTCCCATAGACATGGTTTGTGCCATAGAGCGGCATGAAGCGTGGGCATCATGCGTAGCTGAAAAACAGCGCCCAACTACCCAAACCGTATCTGATTCTTTGGGCACAATGGTGCCATAAGGCACCCCATAAATCCCTGATTTGGGTACATATTGCCAAAAAGTTTCTGACTCTCCTGTGGCTGATTTTCTGTGGTCTTCTATGGGCGCACCGCAAAGAAGAATTTGATCTTTAAACTGCCTAGCTTCCATAAAATCCTCTCGGGTGAGTCTGTAGTGGCCATATACCCGTCTGGTTTCCCTGACCCCGATTTGATGCGAAACCCCGATTATTTTAGCATCTTCATAACCGGGTACTTCTTCTCTAAAAAAGTCCTCAAAAAGAAAGGCTTGCCTCCTGCCCTCTTTTTCTGCTTCGGTGAGTTGGTTTATATCCAAAGCATCTTTGTCTGTTACCTTCACCGCTACGGTAGAAATACATTTAGGCTGGCACATTTCATGGGCCGAGCCTTCTTTTCTTGGCAATGGATGTTTGCCTGACTCTACCGATGCTTTCATTTTTTGTTTGAGCATTTTCTTGCCACCTGCCTCTGCAAATTTTTGCAAATTAACATTGCACATCCTAAAAGTGGTGGTCATGCTTTGTGCAGGTTCTTTTTCGCCAGCTTTCTCAAAAGGTAAGTTGGCCCAACGGCAAAAATCAGCATCGCCCGAGGCATCAATCACTCTCTTGGCCTTAATCATAAAAAAGCCCAAACCCTTATGAAAAAATATGCACTTATTAATTTCTCCAATGGCTTCAACTCCTACCAGCGTGCTATGGTAAAATATTTCTACTCCGCTTTCGGTGAGCAAATTATCCCATACTTGCTTTAATCTTTCGGGATTGTAATTAACACCTGTTCCCGCTCCATAAGTATTTGGTCTGAGAAAAATATTGCCCGTTTTATTGAGCCTATTTACTACCAAATCAGGTATACCACCTACAATTTTTTTGGGCGTGTCTCCGGGAGTAAAAAAACCATAAAAGGTATCGAGCATTTGAGTTGAAGTTCCTCCCGGGAAGCCATAGCGCTCTGCAATGGTTACCTTGTATTTGCTCTTGGCAGCAGCTATGGCTGCGGTGGAACCAGCGCTACCGCTACCAATTACCAAAATATCCGTTTCAAATTCCTTACTTATGCTCGCTGAAAAAGTATTATTCATTATTACCTACATTTTGATACAACTTTGCCATATTATGCGCATGCTCATCGTAAGCGCTCTCGAATAGCATTTTTGCTTTTTTTTCGCCAACCACTTTTCCGCTGCTCAACACTTTGGGGGGCATACCATTAGCCGTCAATATGGCAGCCATTTCGGCTTTTACGGTATTGATCAGCATCACGCCGCCCAATGTAGACCCTGGGGAAACAGGGGTATCCAAACCATCTATTCTTATCATGGCATCTCCCAAGGGTGCGCCTGTATCCAACACCAAATCGGCAAAATCTGTTAATTTTTTACCGTCTTTTCGTTTGGATGTACTCCCTTCTAAATGGAGACTACTCACCAAGGCCACTACTTTCACATCTTTTTTCTTAAATTCCTCTGCCATTTCTATGGGTACTACATTGCATCCGCTAGAAGAAATGACCAAAGCGGTATCTTGACTATCGATATCGAAATTTCTTAAAATGCGCTCAGCCAAGCCCGATACATTTTCTATGAACATGGCTTGCCTTTGACCATTAGCCCCGGTAACCATATTATGAAAAGAAAGAGATAATTCAACTATAGGATTAAAGCCCGGAAAAGAACCATAACGCGGCCACATCTCTTCTACCATGATGCGACTATGACCTGAGCCAAATAGGTGCACTACTCTGCCATTGATGATAGACTGAGCAAAGAGTTGTGCTACCTTTTTAATGGTTTCTTCTTGTGCGCGGACCACCTCAACCATTCGGCTGCATTCTTCTAAGTATTGTTGTGTATAACTCATTTATCGTAATGGTTAATTATTCTAAGTAATGAGACTAAATAAGTTTTATCAAAACCCTACCTAGGGTTAATTTTAAAACACTCGTTTTGAGTCTATTAAGTCAAACCCTAGGTAGGGTTAAAGTTAATATTGCCCTTCACTGATTGACCAGCCGCCATCAACTGCAATAACTTGCCCTGTGGTGAATTTAGCTAAATCAGACATAAAATAGACTGCCAAGCCATCGGTATCTGTTGGATAACCTATCCTGCCATTGCCTAATGGTTGTTTGGTTTTGATGAAATTCATGATTGCATCATCCTTTGCCGCCCTTTGTGCCATAGGTGTTTCTACCAAAGCAGGAGCGATTACATTGGCCCTAATATTTTCTTTAGCATAATAAGAAGCAATTGATTTTGTAAAGCCTATAATAGCACTTTTTGCCGCTGCATACGCATGGGTTGTAAAGAATTTAGGCGAAGGGGAAAAGCCCAAGACCGAACCCATATTTAAAATACTACCTCCTTGTTTTTGCTCCAAAAACTGTCTTACTGCTGCCCTATTTGATAGCATTATCGAGGTGAGATTTAACTCCATGGTTACCTCCCAACCTTGCAAACTCATTTCGTGCAAAGGCCCATCGCCCATTTTTCTGCCACTTCCGCCTGCTACATGATACAGCCCATCAAAACTTCCATAAAGATTTATGGCTTTTTCAATGGCATTTGGCGCTGTTGATTCATCGGTTGCATCACCTGCTAAAGCAAAGCCATGTTCTCCTAAAACTTGTTGGGCTTCTTTGCATTTCTGCTCGTTACGACCAACGGCAACTACTTTGGCTCCTACTTCAACAAAAGCCTTTGCTGCGGAAAGTCCTATGCCCGAAGTACCGCCAATTACCACGATTACTTTGTTTGCCAGCATATCTATTGCTTCTCTCTTGTGATTACTTCGCCTGATTTTTTGTGCTTCAAGATAATTTTATGCTTGCCACCGGGCACTTTTTCTTCTTTTATAAAGTAATAATCTTCATCGTAGTCGGTGTATTTTTTCTCTTCCTCTGCCATTTCTGCACCCCGCCAAATTTCTAGGTTGATAGGTTCCCATTTTTTAGATTCGGCCGAACGGTAGCAAGCATCCATGATTTCATTAACAATGTAGCCATCGTAAAAAGTCTCTGTAGGCGTCCTACCCTCATCCATAGCCGTGAACATCTCTGTAAACATGTGCAAATAGCCCAACTCAATAGTTTCGTCTCCAACTGGGAACAGCCAACCACTGTCCGATTCTGCTTTTTCAGCCACATATCCGTCTTTGCCACCTGCAGAGAACATTTCAAAACCTGTTCTTAAAAAGTTATTGACCCATATTGTTCCTTCCGTGCCCATCACTTCATCGCGTAAATCCATACCTCCTCTAAAATTCCAACTCACCTCGAACTGACCTACCGCACCGTTCTCATATTTTACCAAACCAATGGCATGGTCTTCTGCATCTATGGGTTTTACTTGTGTAGCTGCCCAACACATTACTTCAACCGGTCGTACATCTTTTCCTATAAAATTTCGCCCAATTTCTATGCAATGGCAACCCATGTCTATGAGCGCGCCACCGCCTGAGCGTTCTTTGTCCCAAAACCAATCGCTGTGTGGTCCGGGGTGGGTTTCCCTAGAGCGCGTCCAAAGTGTTTTGCCAATAGCGCCATCTTGCACGGCTTTTATCGCTTTAATATTTTTAGGTGTGTAAACCAAGTCTTCTAAATAGCCGTGGAAAACACCCGCTTTTTCTACTGCCTCCAGCATTTTTTTGGCCTCTTTAGCATTTCTCCCAAGGGGTTTTGTACACAAAATATCCACGCCGGCCTCTGCTGCTTTTTGCACCGCTTCTTCATGCACATGGTTGGGTAAAGCAATAATTGCCACATCAATCTCAGGGTGATTCAGTGCTTCTTCTAAATCTGTTGTATAATGAGGGATGGAAAATTCTTCGGCAAGGCTCTTCGCACTTTCTTCTTTGTAAGAATAAATAAGGTGTACATTATCTTTGGAACGGTATCCTCTAAGTGCTTCAGTATAGAACCGACCTATAAATCCCGCTCCTATCATTGCTATTTTCTTTGCTTTCATTTCCATATTTACTTTTATCAACTTGCTTTTGGCTAAATTGAATTAAATAGATTATTATATTATCAATTCAAATAAGTTTAATTTATATGTAAAAGGAAATGCCTTATCTTACAAATTGATGGATAATTTTACTGATCATAGCGACAAAAAAATAAAGGATGGTTTTATGGGCCAGCGCCTCTTGGTACTGCCTAATGAAATCGTTAAAAACCTACAAAGCAATCCTTTTACCCAGCCTTTGTATTTTACCCACATTGGCTTTTTCCCATCTGCCAAAAACCATTTTGTAGAAAGGACGCAGGGCTCAGCAGATTTTATATTGATTTACTGCTTGGAAGGCGAAGGTTGGTACGTGACCAAAAATGTTAGTGAACAAATAGAACAAGATGAATTTTTTGTTTTACCCGCCAAAGAGTACCATAACTATGGCTCTTCTAAAACAAAACCTTGGTCTATTTACTTTTTACACTTTAACGGACTACTGGCCGAACGGTTTTACCAAAAAATGGCAGATCAGCGTAAATCAAAGATTGCCCCTCTGAAAGAAAGAAATCGACTATTTGATTACCTTTACAACGTAATTGACACCGGTTACAGCAATTACAACCTTGAGCATGTAAATATGAGTTTATGGCATTTGCTCAATACTTTTATCTACAATGAAAACTTTAAAATTGAAACCAAAGAAAGCATAGGGCAGCTTTCTGTAAATAATGCCTCTGTAAAGGCTACCATAAGTTTTATGAAAAATAATCTTGACAAAAAAATCTCTTTGGGTGAACTGGCGCAAGTGGCCAATTTGTCTGTAAGTCGTTTTTCTAATGTATTTAAAGAAGCTACCGGCTATGCACCCAACGACTATTTTATCAGGCTCAAGATTCAAAAGGCATGTCAATATCTAGATTTAACAGACAAAAGAATAAAAACCATTTCGCACCTTATCGGTATAGAAGACCCCTATTATTTTTCTAGGCTTTTTAAAAAAATCATGGGTAAATCTCCTCTAGAATACAGGAACTTCCAGAAATAGAAACACAACTTTTTTACGGGAAAAAAAATACACACTTGGCTTTGTAGTATGTGTAAGTTACTACACTAGTTTTTAAAATATGGGTGTAGTACGCGCTATAAGAGCAATTACAGGCAATGGCACAAAATTTTAGCTATTAGATGTGATAATTTGATATTAATACAATCAGATAATCCTCTACAAGAATACAACAAGATTAACACTATTATGGAAATCAATAATAATTTTTTAAACTCTATGGAAAACAAGAAGAAAATTAACTTCGTATTATTCGTCCTGGCACTGGCTTCAATGCTATTATTTACGTTTGTGTCGAGCTCAAATGCTCAAGATTATGGTGATAACATGTCTATGAGTGAGAATGACAAAATGAGTGATTCAGAAATAACAAATGCTATTGAATTTGAGATGAGAGTTCAAGCAGGTGTACCTGTAAATGAGATAGACGTTACTACACTAAACGGTATTGTTACTTTAGATGGTGATGTAGACAATTTGCTAGCAAAGCAAAGAGCCAATAAAATTTCACAAATGGTAAAAGGTGTACGTGGTACTGTCAATAATATTGATGTAATGCAAGGTTCTAAGTCCGATGCACAAATAAAAGAAGATATAGAACAGGCGCTTTTAACCGACCCTGCTACTGAATCGTACGAAATTTTTACTTCAGTATTAGATGGTGTAGCTACACTTGGTGGTGAAGTAGAATCTTGGCAAGAGAAAAACTTAGCAGAAAAAGTAGCTAAGTCGGTTCAAGGTGTAACAGAAATAGATAACAATATACAATTTGATATTGCATCTGAAAGAATAGATTCTGAGATTAAGTTAGAAATAAGAGAAGCATTGCATTGGGATATTTTAGTTAATGATGGTTTAGTGGACGTAAGTGTAGAAGATGGAGTAGTTAATTTAAGTGGCCTAGTAGGTAGTGCAACCGAACAATCGAGAGCAATCGTAGATTCTTGGGTAGAAGGTGTTAAAGAAGTAAACTACAATAATTTAGAGGTAGAGCCTTGGATTAAGAATAAAGAAATGCGTGAAACTAAATATGTATATAAGTCTGACAGCGAAATTAAAGACGCTGTAGTAGATGCCTTTCTATATGACCCAAGGGTTATGTCTTTTAACCCTGATGTAGAGATTGATAATGGTAAGGTAATTTTAAAAGGTAAAGTAGATAACTTGAAAGCTAAAAGAGCAGCAGAAGCTACAGCATCTAATGTAGTAGGTGTGTGGAAAGTTGATAACATGCTTAAAGTTAGAAACGAAGAGAACATTGTAGATTCTCAAGTAGAAGACAATGTTGAGAGAGCCATAGGCTGGAATACTTATTTAACTGATTACGAAGTAAATGCCAGCGTAAATGACGGAAAAGTTTATTTAACTGGTAACGTAGATACTTATTTTGAAAAGTACAAAGCAGAAGAAGTTGCTACAAAAATAAATGGTGTAACCAATGTAGTAAATAAGTTAACAGTAGATACTTACTCAACACCCTATGTGTATGATTATGAAGATTATACATATTATCCATATGGCGGTTACATGACCTACGACTTTAGCGTAGGAGAAAGCGATATGTCAATCGAAGATAATATTGAAAGCCAGTTATGGTGGTCGCCATATGTTGACAGAGACGAAATATCTGTTTCTGTAGACGAAGGTAAAGCTACTTTAACAGGTACAGTTGACTCATGGAACGAATACTATTTTGCTGAGCAAAATGCTTTTGAAGGTGGTGCAATTACAGTTAATAATGATTTAATTATTGATATGCCCGAAGAAGCAAACTAAGAAATTGTTAGGTAAAACATCAATAATCAGTGGCTTATACACAGCCACTGATTTTTAATTTTTAATCAAAAGATTTTCAGAAATGATACACCAAAACACATTGTCTCAAACATTAGAAGAGCTCAAAGAAAAAGGATATGTACACGATTTTAATCTACTAGAAAATGAATTGGAGTCTAAGGCTTTAAATAGAAAGTTTGATCCAGACACGTTTATAGTTCATGATGTTTATAGATTTGAAGGTATGTCTAATCCCGATGATTCTTCTGTGATATATGCTGTGGAAACCGATGAAGGCATTAAAGGTACTTTAGTAGATAGCTATGGTACCTACGGAGGATTTTTATCAGAAGAGATGGTAGACAAATTACAATTCGATAGAACCTGAACCAAACTTTAAGTTGCTGAGTTTTTAGAAAATTTCAGTTATATTTCAGTATGAAAAGAAGAAATTTTTTAAAGACTGCAACAGCTACAGGAAGTTTATTAGCAAGCCAATCCTTGCACACGCTGGCCAAAAAAATGGAAACCAACCTGCAAGTTTTGGCTTTAAATACTAATTGGGGTTTTAATGGAAATATCGATTCATTTTGTCAAAAAACTAAGGCAGATGGTTTCGATGGTATTGAGATTTGGTGGTCGAACGATGTAGAATCGACTAAAGCACTATTTAACGCTTTGCAAAAATACGAGCTTGAAGTAGGCTTCTTAACCACAGGAGATGGCTCAGAACCAAAAAAACATATCAATACTTTT
>CAKZMZ010000253.1 GCA_937129345.1 uncultured Thalassovita sp.
AACCTGAGCAGTTAAGTGTTTGATAACATCTACTGCTAAATCAACAGGAGTTACAAAACGGAAGCCACCTTTTTTGGCTTTTCCTACGGCTGTTCTATAGCCAGCTACTATATATGCATCCATAATTTATTATTTCTTTTGTGTTGAATATCAATTTGATTAGCTAAAAAATTAGTTTCTTAAAGGCTTGCCCTTAAATAAAATGCTTTGAACACGCTCTAGCGTTTTTTGCTCACCACATAAACTCAAAAATGCTTCTCTTTCTAGATCTAGTAAGTATTGCTCAGAAACTAAAGTAGGCTCAGAAAGATCTCCTCCGTTCATTACATATGACAATTTTCTAGCAATTTTGGCATCATGCTCCGAAGCATAGTTGCCATAAAGCATACCTGCTATTCCCGCTTCAAAGGTGGCCATACCTGCTTTACCGAGCACTTTAATGTCCTTACGCTCAACTGGCTTGGTGTATCCTGCTTCAGCCAGTTTTATGGCTTGTTCTTTTGCATCTGCCAACAAGCGCGCCCTATTGAGGGTAACCTCATCTGAAGTTTTCAAATATCCCATGCCTCTGCCTTCTTCTGCCGAAGTAGCTACTTTAGCTGTTGCGATATTCATGAAATACTCTTGCAAACGATTTATTTCAGGATCGCCCGGGGCGTAAGACTGTGAAGCACGCAAGGTCATTTCCTTGGTACCGCCCCCTGCTGGAATCAATCCTACACCGAACTCAACCAAGCCTATGTAGGTTTCTGCATGCGCTTGTATGTGGTCGCAATGTAAAGAAAGCTCACAACCACCGCCTAAAGCCATACCCGATGGCGCTGCTACTACTGGCACAGAAGAGAACCTGGCACGCATCATAGTATTTTGGAACTGTGCAATCATCAAATTGATTTCATCCCACTCTTGGTCTCCTGCAAACATGAAAAGCATGGCCAAGTTTGCACCCGCAGAGAACTGGGGAGCCTCATTGCCAATTATCAAACCTCTGAAATCTTCTTCAGCTTTAGTAACGGCTGTATTAATGCCCTCAATTACTTCGGCACCAATAGAATTCATTTTTGTATGGAACTCTAAGCCTAAGATACCATCGCCAAGATCAAATAGTGTAGTTCCACTGTTGCCCCAAACTTTATTGTCTTTGCGGAGCGTATCTAAATATATAAAGGCCTCTGTACCTGGTACTACTTTATATGATTTAGATTCTATATCGAAATATTTTTTCTGACCGTTTTCAACTTGGTAAAAAGTATCAGCACCGCTTTCAATCATATCATACACCCACTGAGCCGGCTTCTGGCCTGCTTCTTCCATTTTAAGTACTGTTTCTTTCACACCTAGAATATCCCAGGTCTCAAAAGGACCGAAATCCCAGCCAAAGCCTGCAGATACCGCCTGATCGATTTTATACAATTGATCAGCAATTTCAGGAATCCTCATTGAACAATATCTAAAGGTATCAAAGAAGGATTTCCTTAAAAACTCACCACCTTTATCATCAGCGTTTAATAAAAGCTTGATCCTTTCTTGTGTATTTTCAACGCCTTTGGCTTTTTCTAAAGAAGGGAAATTGGCCTTAGTACGCGGTACATACTCATAAGTTTTAAAGTCTAATTCTAATATGAGTCGCTTGCCGTTTTCGTCTTTGGTTTTCTTAAAGTAGCCTTGGCCTGTTTTATCGCCGAGCCAATTTCTTTCGTAAAGTTCCTTTACAATGCCTGGTAACTTAAAAGTATCTACAGACTCATCATTTTTTAAGATAGCCCTTAAATTATTAGAAACATTTACTGTAGTATCTAAACCAACCACATCCATGGTTCTAAATGTAGCAGACTTAGGTCTGCCTATGAGTGGTCCGGTAAGTCTGTCAACCTCTCCTACCGTGAGCCCCATATCTTCGATAATATGCATTGCAGACATAATAGCGTATACGCCGATACGGTTGGCTATAAAAGCAGGAGTATCTTTACAGAGAACGGTTTCTTTACCCAAATACAGGTCGCCATAATGCATTAGGAAATCCACAATCTCAGGCTTGGTGTCTGGTCCGGGGATGATTTCCAATAAACGCAAATAGCGCGGCGGGTTAAAAAAGTGCGTACCACAGAAATGTGTCTTAAAGTCATCGCTTCTGCCTTCGCACATCAAGTTCATAGGTATGCCTGAAGTATTAGAAGTAATGAGCGTGCCGGGCTTTCTGTACTTTTCAACTTGATCAAATACGATTTTCTTGATTTCAAGCTTTTCAACAACCACCTCTATTATCCAGTCGCAGTCTGCAATATCAGACATGTCATCTTCAAAATTACCTGTTTTGATCAGAGCTGCCGCACCCTTTTCGTACAATGGTGCCGGCTTAGACTTAATAGCAAATTGCAAGGCGTCATTTACAATACGGTTACGCACTGCAGCATCGCTTGTGGTAAGGCCCTTCGCTTTTTCCTTTTCATTGGGTTCTTTAGGTACAATATCGAGCAATAGTACTTGCACACCTATATTAGCAAAATGGCATGCTATTCTAGAGCCCATCACACCTGAACCTAATACAGCAACTTTTCTTATTGACCTGTTTTTCATATTTAAAAATGTTGTTAAAGGTTTGGTATTGATTCTTTTTGTTACACAAATAGTTAGTCTGCTTGTCTGTTAGTAATTAACATTGCCTAAGATTTCTTCTTCGGCTTCTTTTTCATCTAAATTTTCAATGACAGAATGGATTTTATCCATTACTTTAAAAAATGTATCTAGTTCTTTTTGGTTTACTTGCTGACTCAATTTTCTGTTGAAGTACTTTACCGATTGTCTAGCAAGTTCTCTTTTCTTTTTACCCTCCTCTGTGAGAAAAATGATGACCTTTCTTTTGTCAGAATCGTCTGATTGGCGATAAATCAAGCCTTTTTCTTCGATAGACTTCAACATTCTGGTCAAGCTGCGAGACTCCATTCCTAAGAGCGGTGCAATTTTAGTGGCAGGCGTGCCATTTTCGCGATCTATATTTAATAGAACAAAACCAGAGGAGTGGGTAATGTCAAAATCAGCACCTATGTAATTATACATTTTAGATATTGCCAGCCAGGCTGCCTTAATACTAAAATCTACAGATTTCTTTTTCTTTTCTTGATTATCCATCGTATTGTTCATTGGCATGTTTGGTACTGAAGCATAACAAAATTAACAAAAAATATTATGCATGCATAATATTTTTTGTCTTTAATTTATCTCTGAGACGAGCAGTAGACTTCAATAAATCTTAATTTATTGCAAACATCATCAAATAGATGATAAAGACTTATTAAGGACTGAAGCAGATGATGAGATGTAATTTTTTTATACTTTTTGTAAGAAAGCTAAATTCCTGTAAATAAATAAATTACGTTATTGTCAAAAATATTACTCGTGTAATGTTTATTTGAAATACAAAACTAAATTGTGATCAAATCATAAATAGAACGCTTTTTGATAACATTAGCTGTGTTAGTGACACTTTTAATAAATCGAGATTTTTATTTGTAAAAAGTTAAAATTTACCATATTTTAGTAAAACTTACATAAGCTAAATATCGTATAGTACAAATATTTATTGGCTAAATACAAGCACTCTAACTTGTATTAAGACATACTTTTTAAACTGTAAATACGCCTTTTTGCAGAACTTTATTAGAAATTAGCGCAAACTCACTAACATTCCACTAACAATGGCAAATTGCGAATCAATGCTTATTGGCTTAAATTAGCGTTGTTAATCACACTAGCAAATACTTTTAGTATTTCAGTAAATAACAATTAGACCAAAACAATTATGGATAACCGTACCATGTTAATCTGCAATGCAGATGATGATACCCTTATTGAATCCTCTCCATTCTTAACCATTACCGATTTAGAAAGCTACGAAAAATGCTATTTAAGTGGAGATTTAGACAAATTCGAGAGATTTATAATAGTAGCCGAGCTTGCTTGGCAAAAGAAAAATTACACAGATTTTTACGGTCTTGAACTCATTAAAAGATTGAGAGTCCAGTCTCAGTCAAAGGCCTCCATTCTCATTTTATCTCATTTGCCTTATGAAATTATAGATGTCGAGTTAAATCATTTCTCACCTAGTCATCTTAGATATTTGAGAGACACATCTGTTAGCTTCTTAGAAATCATGGATTACGAAACCAAGTCTAGAAAAGAAATAGATGCCATGTTTCGCCCTCCTTTAGATGAAGACCTCTACGAAGATTTGGTTGAATGCCTTTACAGCGACTCAGGTTATGTAATGGAAGAAATGAATGAATTACAAGAGGAACTGATTCATGCCACTGGAGACAACCTCTCTTATAATAATCTAAATAACTTTTTTAATAAGCTGTTAAACGTATCTAAAAATCATGAAGCTGAGATACTAGAGATTAAAAAACATACCATAGGTAACATAGAGAGTTTCCCTCTTTTAGATAGTGAAGATGTTATTAAAAACCTTCCGAAAATTAGCAGTAGTTTAGAATCTATACTTTCTTATCCTAGCCATTTGGTGAAGGAAGAAGACCCCTTTACAAATAACAATTATGGCAAAGTGCTGTATGTAGATGGCAATGATAAATTTGGCAAAAAAATAAAAGAAAGACTTAAAAATGAACGCATTGAATGTCTGCTCGCATTTGATGTAAACGATGCGGTAAATATCTTAAAACAAGATACCAAAAATGAAATTACACTGCTTATTTGCGATTACAGATTTTTGAATAAAAAGAAGCAATACGACCGCATGCAATCTTATCATCTTGCTAAAGAATTGACCATGATGCACAACCTAGTAAACATGATTGTGTTTACCGGTTTTAACCCCTACACAATTAAGTCCCTTACTGTACAATTTGGCAGAATGGTAGAACCACTCGACAAAAACGAAATATTCTATACCGATTACGGCCTAGACAAATTTACTGGTATAGCCAAGAAACTATGTAAAGATGCCTTTAATAAAATTGGTGAAACAGATGCCTTTAAAAGTACTAAGGTGCACAGAACACTTTATAAGATGCACCGAGAGAGTAGAGATTACCATATTATAGAAAATGATATTTCTGAATTCTCTAAATACGTGGTTACCCAAATTGTAAAGTATGGCGCAATACCTAAAAGATTGCTGCCCAATCTAAGTGGCAGACTCGAAAACAAGAACTCGAGCAAAGACTTGGATAATTTTAGGCAAGTACTAGTAGGCAGGCGTATTATTTTGGGACTGTGCCAAATTCCTTATAAAATAATTACCGGTTTTGAAGAAGAATCTTATGTAAAACTAGATAGAAAAGACTGGTGGTACTTAATGTACAATGCTATTAGAAACGGTGAGCTTAAATTAAACCACGACCAAATAGAAGATACGGAATTAACGAATGTAATCAATAGAAGCCTTAAGATGTCATTAAAGCGGAATTACAACTGGCAAACGAGTAAGAGCTTCTCACTTACTATAGAAGAAAAGCTGTGGCTCGAACAATTCAGTGAAACGTTTGCCAATATACAGATATAAAATTCATTAATACTACTTAGACCAAATATTACCAGCCGACCATATGAGTTCAAAAAATAACCTTATTGTTTTCTGCTACTCTGCAAAAACACAAAACTTCCCTTTTTTTAAAGAATTGGGCTTTACAGACCAAGCCTCACATAAATCTTTAGAATTTTTATATGTCTCCGATCAACCAGATGAACATTTTAAAACAATTCCTGCCGATATAGTTTTTGTAGAAGAAAGCGCCACAATCACTGATAATTTATACAACACCATTACGAAAGCAGGAAACTTATATGTAATCTATACTTGTGAAAGTGAAGCTCCCCTAGAAAAACTCTTCTTTATAAGAAAAGGAAACATCCATAGAAAAGTAATTAAAAACGGCATAGAACAAGAGGTGGCCATAGAACTCATCTCGCAAATGGCATTGGCTTACAGCAAAAGAAAAAAGAAACTCTATTTAGAACAATTCGAACTACTACTCTCCTTATTCAAATACAATTATTTACAGGAGGCGCAGCTGCAAATCATGCATGCCAGTAATAACAAACAACTTATTGCAAAAATTTTGTCTGAAAATGAGGCTACTACAGACATTTTTGCCTTGGTCACAAAAAAATTATTAGAGCACGAGAACATCAAAAGTATATTGAGTAGGTTGGCAAGTGAGGAGCTCAGCAATCCTGAAGCTTTACTCAAAATCAGAGCGCAATTACGCCAAGAAATATTTACTGATTTAGATGTAGTGACATAAGCAATTAAATGGTAGATTGTAGTTCATTAAGTTTTCTGTAGACACCATCTTTAAGTTGCATTAATTTGAGGTGGTTGCCTCTTTCTACAATTTCCCCATCTTTAATGACCAAAATCTCATCTGCGTGTTGAATCGTACTAAGCCTATGAGCAATGATCAAAGAAGTACGATTTTTTAAAAGATTGGTTAAAGCTTCCTGTACCAATTTTTCAGACTCGGTATCTAAAGCCGAAGTAGCCTCGTCCAGAATCAAAATATCGGGATTTTTGAGCACAGCACGTGCAATACTTATACGCTGCCTTTGCCCGCCTGAGAGTTTTAATCCTCTATCGCCGATTACCGTATCATAACCTTTTTCTGCTTGCATGATGAAATCATGTGCATTGGCAATTTTAGCCGCTTCGATAATTTCTTCCCTTGTAGCTTCGGTCTTGGTAAATGCAATGTTATTGGCAATACTGTCATTAAAAAGCATAGATTCTTGGGTAACTATGCCCATTTGTGCCCTTATCGACTTAATTTTTACCTCATTAAGTGCCTTTCCGTCTATTTCTATTCTGCCTTTGGTAGGATCGTAAAAGCGTGGTAGCAAATCGGCAATGGTAGATTTACCACCGCCTGACGGGCCTACCAAAGCTACAGTCTTGCCCCTTTTTAACTCAAAATTGATGTTTTTCAACACGTCCTTCTCACCGTCATAAGAAAAGAATACTCCTTTAAAATCAATCCCCTTTTCAAACTTTTCTACAGAAACCGCATTAGGCGAATCCACTATCTCTGGTTTGGTATCTATGATTGACAATACGCGTTTCCCTGCCTCAAGCCCACGTTGAATGGCCGTTACAGCAGAAGAAATCAAACGCATGGGCGCCATCACTTGCGATAAAAGCACAATATAAGTAATAAACTCACTTGCTTTTAAGTCGGCTTCTTGGTTAAGGACCAAGGTTCCTCCGTAGTATAAGATGCCGGCTACCAGACCTACACCAAAAAACTCGGTAAGCGGAGATGCCAAATCTCGTTTTAACGACATTGAGCGTAGCGTACTTGAATAAGCTTGGTTGTGCACCTCAAATTTTTTATTGATGTAATTTTCTGCATTAAAACCCCTGATCACCTTTATTGAACCTAAGGCCTCATCTATGGTACTGACCATATTGCCCAAAATCACCTGTACTTCCGCTGCTTGTTTTTTTAATTTTCTGAGGAGTTTTGAAAAAGCAAAACCTGCTGTGGGCAATACCAAAATAGTAAAAAAGGTAAGTTTGGCAGACATCAAAAACAAAAGAAAGAAAAAACCAATCAAAGTGGCTGGTTCCCTAAAAACTACGGCAATGGTATTTACAATGGAATTTTCTACCTCTTGTATGTCGCTGGTCATTCTAGAGGTAAGATCGCCCTTTTTATGCTCAGAGAAAAAACCCGTATGCATGTCTGAAAGGCGATTGAAAATGGTACTTCGCAGATTCATAATAAGCCTAGCTCGTATAAATACCATGACCCTTGTGGCAAAATACCTAAAAAAGCCTTTTAGTAAATTAGTGGCCAAAATCATAATGCACACAAACTCTAGAGCAGCTATTTTACCGTATTCATTTACTGTAGATAAAAAGTAATAGTTGAATTTCTCTTTGATATAGTTAATGGTAAAAGAAAACTCGGGATTACTAATGGGTGTATCGGCAGCTTGATCGACCGTTCCAAACAACACCTCTAACAAAGGAATGAGCAAGCTAATATTAAGTAAGCCAAAAACGATGGCCAACAAAGCAAAAACAATATATTGCGACAATGATAAGCCCAAAGGCCGCGCATAAGACAAAAGCCTTAAATAAATCTTCATAAAATTCTAATATCTCCCCCTACTTAACAATTAAGTTTTTTCAAGGGCAAAACTAAACAATTAAAATGTTCTGAGTGTAAACAAAAAAAGGACTTATCATTGTAAGTATTTGGGATTTTACATCAGCGGTAATAAATACAGCTTTAAAATCGGTAAATTAGCTTTACATAGTACTAACCAAAAATAAATTACCATGGGAGGAGGATTCATATTTATCGCAATAGTTGCCATTATTTGTGGAACCGTGATAAAATTGCGGAAACTGCAAATAGAAAAAGAACAACTAGGAAGTGGACATACTTCTTTTGATACCCGCAAAAGCAGCAAAAGTGAGTTAGCGGAAATTAACAAACGTTTAGAAAACCTAGAAATGATTGTAGCAGCAGGAGACCTATCTACTTTGCCCGAAGGCCATAATACCAAAGAGATGAAAGAGCAAATAAAATTACTCTCTAGAAGAATCTCCGAACTTGAGCAAGAGCGTTTTAAAGACGGCCCTTACTAAATAAAGGCTGGGCATTTCGATTTTTCTAAAAAAAAACAAACCACTTTTTTTAGAATTTTTTATAAATTCATACCAAAAATAGCTTAGAAAAATTCATAAGTCCACCATACATCAGATTGACTACTACAATTTTTTAAAACAAAAAAACTGATTTTTTAATCAATAGAGCCACTCCATGTTGAACATACTTAAAACTCGACTCTTGATTCTTTTTTTGCTTTTTGGGTCTATAAATCTCAATGCCCAAGAAATCTTAAACAGCGACAGCAAAGTATCAAGTCTAGATAGCGAAATACCGCTGGATCCCAAAGTAGTTACAGGCAAATTAGATAACGGTCTTACTTATTACATAAGGCAAAACAGCAAACCAGAAAACAAGGTAGAACTGCGTTTGGCGGTTAATATTGGTTCTATGCTCGAAAATGCTGATCAACAAGGTCTGGCCCACTTTCTTGAGCACATGGCTTTTAACGGTACTAAAAACTTTGAAAAAAATGAATTGGTGAGCTACCTACAATCTGTAGGTGTAAAATTTGGCGCTCACCTTAATGCTTACACCAGTTTCGACGAAACGGTGTATATGCTCAATTTACCTACAGAAGACGAAGAAGTCGTTAACAAAGGTCTTCAGATATTAGAAGATTGGGCACATAACATCACATTTGAAGAAGAAGAAATAGATAAAGAGCGCGGTGTGGTCATAGAAGAATGGCGATTGGGGCAAGGTGCCTCACAGCGTATGCGAGAAAAATGGTTTCCTGTAATGATGAAAGATTCTCGGTACGCAGAGCGCCTGCCTATCGGCAAAAAAGAGGTATTGGAGAACTTCAAATACAAAACCTTAAAGAACTTCTATGAGAAATGGTATAGACCCGAACTTATGGCTGTGGTTGTTGTCGGCGATATTGATGTAGGTAAAATGGAAGAGAAGGTAAAAGAGCAATTTAGCAAGATCCCAGCTTCAAAAAAGCCAATAGAGCGGCCTTTTTATGAGGTACCTCCGCACCAAGAAACGCTCATTGCTACTGCTACGGATAAAGAAGCCTCCTTTACGCAAATACAATTACTCTATAAGCGCCCTAAAAAAGAAACCGAAACCATAAAGGATTACGGAGACTTCGTTTTACAGCAGGTTTACGATGGTATGCTCAACCAAAGGTTAAGCGAACTCACTCAGCAAGCAGAACCACCTTTTATGTATGCCGGAGCGGGTTATGGCGCGTTTGTAAGAACCAAAGATACTTATTCTTATTTTGCCATTGTACCCCCAGGGGGCGTTACAAAAGGTCTTACTTCACTGATCGAAGAAAGTAAAAGGGCATTGTTACACGGTTTTACACAAGGGGAGTTGGACAGATACAAGCAAGAACTGCTCGTGTATTATGAGAAAGCGTACAAAGAACGCGACAAAACTGAATCTAAAAATTATGCTTCTGAGTATGTGGCTCACTTTCTAGAAGACAGTCCTGCTCCCGGCATAGAAAACGAGTTGCAATACTTAATGGCTTTCTTGCCAACAGTTACTTTAGAAAAAGTGAATGAAAAAACAGAAGCGCTCATAGCTAATAACAACCGCGTAGTTGTTGTTACAGCTCCAGAAAAGGAAGGCATGGAAATACCTACTGAAGAGGAAATCGGTGAAATACTCGAAAAAGCCGATGCTCTAGAGCCCGCTCCTTACGAAGACAATTTAACGGCCACTGCTCTAATGGAAGATATCCCTACTGCCGGAAAAGTGGTTTCTAAAACAGAAAAGCCTTTGGATGTAACTGAGGTAAAACTCTCAAATGGAGTTACCGTGGTCTTAAAACCAACCGACTTTAAAAACGATCAAATCATAATGGACGCCTTAAACTTTGGTGGGCACTCTGTATATGATTTAGAAAATTATTATTCTGCTGAATTTGCAGCAAATATTGTTACCGAAAGCGGAGTAAAAGATTTTTCGGTGACCGATTTACAAAAGCTGATGACCGGAAAAATAGCGTATGTGAGCCCCTACATTAGAGAAATTACCGAAGGTTTTAGAGGAAGCTGCGCTCCAAAAGATTTGGAGCCCATGATGCAATTATTGCATCTGTATATCACTGCACCACGAAAAGACCAAGAGGCCTTTACCTCTTTTATGAATAAAACCAAAGCGGTTTATGCCAATCTTATGGCGTCTCCCGATAACTATTTTTATGATCAAACGGCAAGGTTGCTATCGCAAAACCATCCTAGAGGAGGCGGACTGCCAAAAATGGAAGATTTCGATAAAATCGATTTGGACAAGGCATTTGACATCTACAATGAAAGGTTTAAAGACATTCAAAATTTCACCTTTTTCTTTATTGGTAATTTTGAGATAGATGTAATGCTGCCATTGCTAGAGACCTATTTAGGCAGCTTGCCCGCAAATGATGCTAAAGCCGAATACAAAGACGTAGGCATCCGCTACCCTGAAGGCGTAATCAAAAAGGAATATAAGAAAGGCAAGGATGCAAAAAGCCAAGTAAAACTGGCCTTTACCGGGGATTTTGACTATGATAGAAAAGAAGCTTACCATATTTCTTCATTGGCTGAGATACTCGACATTAAACTTACAGAATCTTTAAGAGAAGAAGAAAGTGGCGTTTATGGCGTAAGCGCTTTCGGTTATACAGATAAAATACCCCACAGCAATTATTATTTAGGCATAGAGTTCCCCTGTGCACCAGAAAATGTAGACCGCCTAATTGAGGCTACCTTTAAGGAGATTAAAAAGCTGCAAGAAAATGGCCCAACCGAAGAGGACCTCAACAAAATAAAAGAGACTCAAAAGTTGGAGATGAAAGAAAACTTGAAGAAAAATGAATTTTGGCTGAGTACCTTGCGCAATAGTTATCTATACGATAGAGACTACACCAAATTGATGGATTACGAGGAGAAAATCAATGGCCTCACCATAGAAGGCCTCAAAGAAACCGCCAACAAGTATTATAACTTTGATAATTACGTGGAGGCAGTTCTGTATCCAGAGGTGGAGGAGTAGCGTTTACAGATAGTTTTTTCTTATTTAATAATAAAAATAGCCCATGAATCGATTCATGGGCTATTCTATTTTTAGATATTTCACATCTGTTAATTTGTAAAATCATTAATCAAGTACTTTGACAACTTTATATGTTCTGGATCTTGACAAATTTCTTCAACTTTAATTTTCAATTTATCCAAAAACATTTCACTGTAAATCCCTTTTTTTATTTTAAATTTCCAAACTTTATCGAATAACTGATGTGCGGGGGTACCTAACTCAGGTTCTTCAACAATAATTGAGGCATTAACTTTTACATCATTCTTCGCCATCATTGCACTCAGAGCATTTATCAAAAATTCAAAGCTATATAAAGAAGTTGCTACAGCATCTGCTTTTAATTTAAAATCAATAGCATTAAAAATCTCCACTTTACCATTTTTGGTGGCTAGTGTAACGTTTGTCTGTTTTAAAATACCATTGATATATTCAGGCTTAAATTTATAATCAATATCAGCTTTATCTTTTATAGATGCTTTTGAAATTGTTTTTTTTACTTTTTGTGTAAAGGTTAGTTCTTTTTCTTTAGAAAATTCAGGCATTAAACTTTCTCCCACAAAAGCTTTAAAGAGAGACGCAAATCCTACTTCTGTAGGTGTAACATTAGCTGGCTTTAATTTTCCTAAGTAAATAATACCATTTTGATTATACTTTGATAAATAATCGAAATATTGTGCATTAAAAAAATTTTCTTCTGCTATAACTTTTTTTTGAGTCAATGAAAGCTTGATCTCTTTATTTGTGTCTTCAATTTTATTATTTAATAATTTTAAACTATTAAGCATAAAAGGCTTTATAGACTCTTCAGTAAGTTTTTCCGCAATGTTTAATTTGTTTTTGGAATAAGCAAAATAAATTTTGTTAGCTGTAATCATTATCAAGCCCCCTGTAATCTTTTCTGATGACAGTTTATTGGTTTGAAAATATATGGGACTTATACTTACTTGACTCATGATAATAAAATTGATTTAGCATGCTCACTAATTCTCTCTATTCTGAGTTGATTGCTTAAAAAGTTTTTAGAATCAAAAATGATTTTTTCATGAAAAATCCATTCTTTTGGAATTTCTTTTACAATCCAATCTATTATTTCATTTAAAGGTAGCTGTTTTATCGAACTTATAAAACCATCTACTATTTCAACTCTTCTCTCTTTAGTAATATATTTAATTAGCTGTTTTGAAAATGATGTACTTAAAAGACCATTATCGAAGGTAAGACATATTTCAGGATTAAAGAGATTAAAAAAAGTAGGAGCACCAAATGTAAAGGCATGGTCAAATGCGATAATTTCAGTTTTTTTATTATTAGCCTTCAAGAGTATATTGTAATTATTTGAACGAATATCGCTTTGCTCATTTACCTTACCCCTATCATTATTCATAGTCCAAAAGTCGAAAATAGCAATTCGTATTAAATCCCCAGGATTTGAAAACTTCTCAAAATCTGATTTAGATTTAATGCTATCTAAATTGGAAAGTAACACTGTGTTAGACAATTCTTTCGAACCAAAACAGACAGTATTAGTATTCACATACCTATTTGCTTTAATTTGATTCTTTTCAAAAGACCCTTCAGAAATTTTTGTCAATGCAATATCTGGAGTAGGTATATTCAGTTCTTTTAAAATTGTAGAGCATAATATTTCATAAAACAAACATTGTATCTCTTCTTTTTTTATGCTTGTTCTGTGCTTACAATAATAATTAGCACCATCTTCACACAAAAAATGCATTGGACTATGCCCATCAGTAGGTATTTCTTCTATAAATGAAACCGTACCAATATTCAACAGTTTTTTCATGGTAAAAGATGGCTTTATAATTTGATAGTCTTTTTACTTTTAGAAGATACCTTAATATCAATAATATAAGATTCAGAAATTTAAATTGTAAATAAAAAAAAGCAATCTGTTAGCTATTAGCCGACAGATTGCTCGCTGTAACTTAATCAGGATAGAGAACAACTCAAACCTTCTCCACCAACAAATCAATCTTCACATCCTCTAAATCAATTTCTGTGGAATTAGGTAAATCATCTACAAAATCT
>CAKZMZ010000254.1 GCA_937129345.1 uncultured Thalassovita sp.
AGGTCTTTTTCTGATTAGAAATCTTTAAATGTTCCCTTGCCGCTTTTTTGTCTTTTTTTTCACCAAAATGCGCATAAATGGGATGGGGATGCAAGGTACATTTGGCATTTGGTAGATACTCCAATAACTCGTGCTTTATTGCTTTGCCCATTACCAAATGGGCATGCTGTTGCTTTAAAAAGTATTTGTTCAGCCAGTAATCACTCCATTTTTTTTCGTGTGGAGTAATGTTGTTCAAAATCGAAATATTTACTGTTTTGCGCTTGAGCTTTTTACAAACCGTACCCTGTGCAGGTGCCAAGAAGGGTTGCCAATAGGCAGTGAGCAAAATATCTGGCTCAAAACTATCTATGGCTTTGGCTGTTTTATAATAACTGATTGGATCTATACTGTTCAACATCCTTACTGAACTAATTGGATCCGCCTGATCACCTGTATTTACGAATTGTGACGAACCGGGAAAGAACAAGGAAGGGTACTGCAGCGAAAAATTGAAGGCTTTTATTTCTGAGAAACTTTCCAAAGCTCTGAACAATGAAGCATTAAATTGAGCTATTCCCCCTCTATATGGGTAAAAAACTGACTGAAAAGCGATTCTCATAGAAAGTTAGATCTAGCAATCGTAAATAATTGATTCACAATTGCATTAGTTTATAAATATTAATAATTTTGCAAACCTTTTTAAAAAGATGTTTTAATCAAAATTTATGTTTCATTAAATCCCATGTTTTTTGGTGTGTATACATGGGCGTAACTAGCACCGACTAAAAATTATATGGCAGAACAAAACGAAAACCAAGCACAAGCAGCAGATTTTAATTGGGATGATTTAGAGTCTGGAGGCTTTGGCGAAAACTATAGCCAGAAAGAAAAAGAAGAAATGTTGGCTATGTACGATGGTACCCTCGGCGAAATTACAGAGAAAGAAGTTATTGAGGGTCTTGTAGTAAGTATTACGGATAGAGAAGTAGTACTTAACATCGGCTTTAAATCTGATGGGCTTGTATCTCGCAACGAATTTAGGGATTTGGAAGACCTAAAAGTGGGAGACACGGTAGAGGTTTATATAGAAGATCAAGAAGATGCCAATGGACAGTTGATCTTATCTAGAAGAAAAGCCAAAATTGTTAAAGCTTGGGAGAAAATCACCAATGCTTTTGAAAATGACGAAGTAATTGAAGGTATTATTAAAAGGAGAACCAAAGGTGGTTTGATCGTAGATATCTTCGGCATAGAAGCGTTCTTGCCGGGTTCTCAAATAGATGTAAAGCCTATCAGAGACTTTGATGTTTTTGTGGGCAAGAAAATGGAGTTGAAGGTAGTAAAAATCAACTACAGCAACGACAATGTGGTAGTTTCTCACAAAGTACTTATCGAGAAAGACCTCGAAAAACAAAAAGCAGAGATACTCAACAACTTGGAGAGAGGTCAGGTATTGGAGGGCGTGATCAAGAACATGACTAACTTTGGTGTATTTATAGATCTTGGTGGCGTAGATGGTCTCTTGCACATTACAGACATTTCTTGGGGAAGGATTTCTCACCCAGAAGAGTTGCTTGAGCTTGACCAAACCGTTAAGGTGGTTGTGCTTGACTTTGATGATGACAAGAAGAGAATATCTCTTGGCATGAAGCAACTTACCCCTCACCCATGGGATTCACTTGACGAGAGCATAGATGTAGGTGCTAAGGTTCACGGTAAAATCGTAAACGTAGCAGATTACGGTGCTTTCCTAGAGATCGTTCCTGGCGTTGAAGGTTTGATACACGTATCTGAAATGTCTTGGTCGCAGCACTTGAGAAATCCTCAAGATTTCTTGAAAGTAGGCGACGAACTAGACGCTCAGGTATTGACCATAGATAGGGAAGAAAGAAAAATGTCTTTGGGCATTAAACAACTTACCGAGGATCCTTGGAAACGTTCTGACCTCATGATCAAATACGCTGTAGGCACCAAGCACAAAGGTGTTATCAGAAACTTGACCAACTTTGGCTTATTTATAGAGCTGGAAGAAGGTATTGATGGCTTAGTACACGTATCTGACCTTTCTTGGACCAAGAAAATCAAACATCCATCAGAATTTGTGAAAGTTGGTGATGAGTTAGAAGTAGTTGTTCTTGAATTGGACATAGAGCAAAAACGCCTAGCACTTGGCCACAAGCAATTAGAGGAAAATCCTTGGAATGCATTTGAGGATATCTTCACCACTGGTTCTGTACATAAGTGTACTGTTATCTCTAAAAACGATAAAGGTGCTGTTCTTGAATTGCCTTATGGTATAGAAGGCTTCTGCTTAGGTAAAAACCTTAAAAAAGAAGATGGCTCTACCACTGAGGTGGGTGAAACCTTAGACTTTAAAGTGATGGACTTTTCTAAAGATGACAAGAAAATCACTATGTCTCATGTACATACCTACAAAGAAGACAAAGGCGGCAGCGGCAGCAGCAAGAAATCTTCTGACAACAAAGGAAAAGGCGGCAAGTCAGCGAAACAGTTCAATAAAGACAATGATGCTGGCGCAGCTACTTTAGGTGACTTAGATGCACTTGCACAATTGAAACAAGATATGGAAGACAAAAAAGACTGATTTTTTCTTCTTGATATATTATGGAGGCCGCTCAATTGAGCGGCCTTTTTTATATCTCTTTAATCACCTTACAGGGATTACCCGCAGCAAATACATTAGCAGGTATATCTTTAGTTACTACGCTCCCCGCACCTATGGTCGTATTATCGCCAATAGTAACACCCGGACAAATGATGCAACCCCCACCTAGCCAAACATTATTTCCAATTTTCACTTCTGCACCTAGTTCTCTACCCGAATTTCTCAACTTAGCATCTAGCGGATGTGTAGCCGTATAAATCTGTACTTTAGGTGCTGCCATTAAATTATCTCCGAGATAAACCCTGCAAACATCTAGAATGACACAATCAAAATTGAAAAAACAGTTTTTACCCAACAAGATATTGTAGCCATAATCACAATAGAAAGGCGGCTGAATGTTGGCCGTTTCTACGTTACTTCCAAGCAACTCTTTTAGGATAGTCTTTCTCTTTTCCAATTCGTGCTCGCCTGTGAGATTAAATTGCTGAAATAAAGTGCGCGCTTTGTCCCTTTCTGCCACTAATACTGGATCCAGAGGGTCATACATGCCACCTTCTAGCATAATTTCTTTTTCTGTTTTTCCCATTTTGCTTTTCGGTTAAATAGTATAGTTTTTTCATCATCAATATAACTATTTTTGCCACTCACTAAAAATCGAATATGAGTAAGTTTGACCACCGATTATTGACCATTATCTTTTTAATTTTTGCAGCAGCTTGTAAAAGCGAAAAAGCAAAAAAAGGTAATAAGTTGATTGTAGATATTTCTGAAGATACGAATACATATTTTTCAGTAAATGGGATACCGCAACCTTTGATAGGCGGCAGTAACAATGACAATATATTTCAAGACCACCCTGTAGAACCACAACTCGATACGCTTATAAAATACGGAGGCAATTTTATAAGATGTACTTTAAGTAGTCGAGATTTTGCTAACCAATGGCCTTACCAGCAAAGAGGCGATGCTTTATATGACTTAAATGTATTTAGTGAAGCATATTGGAGCCGACTCAATAAGTTCTTAAAAATTACACAACACAAAGGGATAGTGGTCCAATTAGAAATTTGGGATACGCGAGATTTTTACCAAGCCAACAATTGGGCCAGACATCCTTTTAATCCTGAATACAACATTAATTATGGTGATGAGAGTAGTTTGCCAACAGAACTCAAAACCCTGCCTGATAGCGTTGTACATCCTTTTTTTGAAACAGTGAGCGATACCAAGCCCAATCGGCTAGTACTGCGATATCAAGAGCAATTTATAGAGCAGCTATTGAGTGTTACTTTGCCCTATCAGCACATAATCTATTGCATCAACAATGAATATAATGGCAATGTGGCTTGGAGTAAGTACTGGTATGGCTTTATTAAGCAAAAAGCAAATGAACAAGGCACAAACGTTTTTGTGGGCGATATGCCAGGCAACTTAGAAAATGATGTTAATTTGGTTAACTGGCTCGATACAGAAGCCTTCGATTTTTTAGACCTATCTGTTTTTACCTTACAAAACAGCGATTACTTTTCTGCAATAGATAGTATGAGGGCTGTTGCACAAAAGCCTACTGGTTTGGTAAAAGTTTATGGAGGAGAACAGAACGATTTTACGGGAACAATAGAAAACGGTCCAGAACGCTTTTGGAAGAGTATTTTTGCAAAGGCGGCAACTGTGCGTTTTCATCAACCGCCACAGGGTGCGGGCCTAAACCGATTGGCACAGGTCAACCTCAAATCTGTAGATTTATTGAGAAAAAATATAGCTTTTGCCGAACTGCAAAGCGCCAACCAACTTTTAAAAGACAGGCAGCAAGGTGAAGCCTATTGCCTTTCAGATTTAGCACAAAACCATATCATTTACTACCCAAGCTGTGGTGAGGTTAAAATAGAAATGCCTTCTGAATACAATCAAGCGGAAGTAAGGTGGCTCAATGTGCTCAATGCACAATGGGAGGAAGAATACATACTAAAAGGACAAGACAACATCACGCTCAAAAGCCCTTGTGAAGGCAAATGGTTGGTTTACCTTAAATTCTCTATTTAAACTTGATACTGATGGTTCTCTCTGATGTTTCAGGACTGCCCTCTACTGTTTTGGGATGCCAATCAGGACCGTTTTTCAACAACCGAATAGCTTCTTCGTCGCAGCCGTAACCTAAAGAGCGCAACACTTCTATGTCCTTCACCTTACCGTTTTCAGTAATGGTAAAACCTAATTTTACTTTGCCACTTATCCCTGTATCTTCCGCTTTTTTAGGATAAACCAGATTTTCCTTTACATACTTCTTAAAGGCTTTCATACCGCCAACGGGGCTTGGGTAACTGACCGTAACGGGTAAACCCAAACCTTGTCTGTCTAAGGTAGTTACAGAACCTGTTTCATTTTCTGTATCTTGGGTTTTACCATAACCGGTAACCACCACTTCTGACAAAGAGGAAAAATCTTCATCTAAAGTAATTTTCAGTTCATTGTCTCCTTTTTCTAAAGCTACTTCCTCTTCTTCAAAACCAATATAGCTGATGGAAAGTAAGTCATCGCTGGCTAAGGCCGGCAGATTAAATTGCCCATTCATATCTGTTACAGTGCCTTTTGTAGATCCTTCTACCAACACGCTCACACCAGGTAATGGATTGCCATAAATATCTTTGATGGTACCAGTGATCACGCGATTACCGTCAGTAATTGAACTTTCAGACTTTTTAGCCTTACTG
This sequence comes from uncultured Thalassovita sp., assembly GCA_937129345.1. Classification (GTDB taxonomy): domain Bacteria; phylum Bacteroidota; class Bacteroidia; order Cytophagales; family Flammeovirgaceae; genus Chondrinema. The sequence goes on from CAKZMZ010000254.1 coordinate 5,320, forward strand.
TTCATTAAAGCTTTTTGTCTGCCCAATGTCCTTACCCTGTTGCTTTCTTGAACAGCCTGCCGCTGCATGGCTATGCTTTTAGATGAATCTTGGGCAATGTCACTACTTTCAGCCAAATCATCGGACATACCGAAGCCATTGTCCCAAATATCCTCTTCTGCTTCAATCACTTCTTTTATCTCGGTGAGCTCTTTTAATTCTGCGCGAGGCGTTGCTGCTACCGAGTTTTCTTTTTGAGTACCCACACTTTCCTCCGTTTCACTTTTTTCAGGTTCGATTTGCGCCTCATCAAAACTTGTATCTTCACTTTCAGCATCAGCAGTTATCTGTCCATTTATCATTTCATTTTGCTGGATTTCTTCTTTTGCATCTGCCTCTGATAAATCTTTATTGCGCTGCATAGAATCTCCTACCGATTTTTTGCCACTTTTTTTCTCAACCACATTTGGTTGTGCTTGTTCTGTCTCGGTGGTTTCGCTCAAATTTTTGTTTTCTATGAGTGTATCGTACAATCGTGGCCCTATAAAAAACACTGAAGCAGCTACAAGCATAAGTACTATTGCCGCTGCATATTTTTGGTATTGAACCCATAAAGGCATTTTCTCCTGCTTTAGTTGTAGTTTTTCCCTTATATCAGTCAGCAGCTTTTTCCTTTTTGCAGCATCTTCTATAGAAGCCAAACCTTCCACAGCATCAGCTAAAAAGGGATCATCGAGCATGGCTTTTTCTAGTTGGTGCCGCTCTTTGCCCGTAAGTTCGTCAGACAAATAGGCCTCAATTTTGGCTGATATGGATTGTTCGCTATGGTGACTGTCCCTACTCACTTTGTTTTTCCATATAGATTTTTAGTTTTCTTTTCCCGTTTTGGATGTAGCTTTTTACTTTTTTTAACTCAAAGCCCGTGGCTTCGGCCACTTCTTTATAGCATTTCTCTTGTAGGTAAAACAGTTTTAAGCATTCCTTTTGTTTTTCTTCCAACTGCTCTATGCCATTTTCCATAAGCTGCAGCAGTTTTTCTTTTTCGCTTACGCCAACATCAGGGCCTTCATTGTATTGATGCACCGACAAGTCATTTTCCATAATCGAAGTAGTAGAAACTGCTTGGATATCGACTACATTTTCTTTTTTCGACTTCCTCAATTGCATTAAGCAATGGTTTTTGACCAAAACATACAACCAACTTTTAAAATTTGAAATTTCGTGCTGTTTGGCTTTCTCTATCAGCGTTTCATACACCTGCATCACAGCATCCTTGCTGGCCTCTTCGTCTTTAAGATATTTCATACATGTACCAAATACCAATTCTACGTAACGGTCAAAAAGTTCACTAAGCACTTCTTGCTTGCCATGCTGTTGATACACCATCAACAATTCGGCATCGGTTTTCTTTTTCGGTCTTGAAATCTTAAAAAACCTCATTTAAAAAAGTACTCGGTGGAAATTCAAATATGCCATTGCGGTGCAACAAAAGCAAAATTTGATAGTGGGCAAAAAAAAATTAAAAATTTTTATGGAATCTCATTTCGCTTTGCATCCTACTATTAAAAAGCGAAAAATTCACTTCTTAAACATAGTTTATCATGAAAAAAGTCATCTTTTTAATAGGGTTTATGTTTGTGGCCATGTCTTTTGGCATTGCTACCGAAAAGGTTTTAATAGAGGGAAAGGTAACCGATGCGGCCTCCAATGCCTTAGTAGGTGTGAGTGTGCTCGAAATCGGCACCACTAATGGAACCATTACAGACATCAATGGCGAATACAGCCTTTATGTATCTAATGAAAATGCGCAATTACAATTCTCTTATATTGGTTTCACTAGCAAAGAGGTTAAGGTTGGAAGCAACAAAACATTAAACGTTACCCTTACCGAAGACAATGAAGCATTGGAAGAAGTTGTGGTAACGGGTTACGGCATGCGACCTAAAAAAGCGTCGAGAAAGCAAGCGAACAGAATGTACAGCTTAGGTATGGCCGCAGAAGCATCTTACACTATGGACGACAGCTGGGGCGCGAATCTCAACACAGAAGAATACGATCTAATCAATGAAAACATCTTCCAAAAACCACAAGTAAAACCACTTTCTACTTTCTCTATTGATGTGGATGCGGCCTCTTACAGTAATTTAAGGCGTATGCTTACAATGGGTCAAACTCCTCCAAAAGATGCAGTACGCATCGAAGAAATGGTCAATTACTTCGATTACCAATATGAAGACCCCACAGGCGAGCATCCGTTTTCAATAGCTATGGAACTGTCAGAAGCGCCCTGGAACCCACAACACAAATTGGTACACATAGGCTTACAAGGCAAAAAACCAGATTATACCATGACCAAGCCCTCCAACCTGGTTTTTTTGGTAGATGTTTCGGGTTCTATGGGCGATCCTAACAAATTGCCTTTGCTCAAATCCTCTCTCAAACTAATGGTGAACGAACTTAAATCTCAAGATAGAATAGCACTGGTAACTTACGCAGGTAATGCTGGTCTAGTATTAAAATCTACTCCTGTTTCTGAGAAAGAAAAAATAATGGAAGCCATAGAAAAATTAGAAGCGGGTGGCTACACTGCCGGTGCAAAAGGCATCGAGTTGGCCTACAGCGTAGCCGAAAACAACTTGATGAAAGAAGGTAATAACAGAATTGTTTTAGCTACCGATGGCGATTTTAATGTAGGTGTTTCCTCTACTTCTGAGTTGGTGAGAATGATAGAGCAAAAAAGAGAAAAAGGCATCTTTTTAACCATTGCAGGTTTTGGCATGGGCAATTATAAAGATGGCAGAATGGAACAGATCAGCAATGCTGGCAATGGCAATTATTACTACATAGATAATATTAAAGAAGCAGAAAAAGTATTTGTAAAAGAACTCAGGGCCACTTTGTTTACCATTGCCAAAGATGTAAAGCTACAAGTGGAGTTTAATCCGAACAGGGTGCAAGCGTACAGACTTATTGGCTATGAGAACAGAAAATTGAACGATGAAGATTTTAACGATGACAAAAAAGATGCAGGTGAGTTAGGCGCAGGCCATACCGTAACTGCATTGTATGAAATCATCCCTGTAGGTGTTCAATCTGAATTTGTGAAAGAAGTAGACGACTTGAAATACCAAACAAAGGAAAACTCAGCACAAAGTGATAACAAAGAGTTGCTTACCGTGAAATTTAGGTACAAAGAACCTAAGGAAAAAAACAGCAAACTCATTACCCAAGTACTTAAAGATAAGTCGACAGCTCTAGAAAAAACAAGCGATAATTTCAGGTTTTCTGCTGCTGTAGCAGAGTTCGGTATGCTTTTGCGCGACTCGGAGTTTAAAGGTAATGCTACCTATGAGCAAGTACTATCATTGGCCAAAGGAGCCAAGGGCAAAGATAATGAGGGCTACAGGCAAGAATTCATTCAAATGGTAGACTCATTTAAATTGTACACAAAAAGATAGATGGCTACAGTAATTATTCTCTAAATTTTTCTTTATTATTATATGATTAAATCTTAAGAATCATAAAGCACTACAAGAGGAAACTATAATTCTCTTGTAGTGTTGAATTTTTTGGAGCGGACACCATCTACATTATCAACTATGAAAAAGCACATCGTTTTAGGGGCGATTTTATCGCTTTGTACCATGAGTTTACTCACCCTTACTTCATTTAATGAAGGGGATAATTATGGAACCTACAAAGAAACAGCAGTCTCAAAAAAAGCAAAAAAACTCCCTAAATTGATAGATGCCCGTGCCTTTGTAAAAGATGAGCAACTCTACAAAGAAAAGTGGAACAGCCTACCTCAACCCATATTTTGGCGCAAAATAATAAAACTGAATCCCGAGTTTTGCTTAATCAATGTTGCCAATACCAGACAGATACTTGCTGAGATTCCTGTAAAATACTACATGGACAAAAACAGAAGCGAGCGCGATGCCTTTAAAGATAGTGTTAGAACAGCCCACCATTTACCTGAAAATACACCCATTTACATCACTTCGGGCAAAAGTCATTATTACAAACTAGAAAATACTTTAGATGCCATACCCACTGCAGTAAAAATATTTGAATCGTTAGATACAGATCCTTGGTATGCCCAAGCCATTTTATTGATAGAAAGCCCCAACAAACTACAAAAATCTCCTACAGGTGCCTATGGTCCTTTTCAGTTAATGCGTGGCATTGCGCGCATGTACGGTCTGGAGGTGAATAGGTACAAAGACGATCGCAGGTATCTTGACAAATCAGCAGCAGCAGCCGCCAAATTCATAAAATCGGTATGCATACCAGAAACCGAAAAGATGCTACAAAACTGGAAAATAGATTACCGGCACAGCGATTTATGGTTTAGGCTATTGGTACTACACGTTTACCATGCAGGTGCAGGAAATGTAAATGCTGCTTTAAGGGTCATGAACCCTACTCAAGGTGGGCAGGACTTTATTCAGGAATTATGGCAAACGGAAAGCCGAGGCTTCAGAAACGCTTCTCAGAATTACTCGCAAATAGCCTTAGCCGCCTTAATAGAACTTGACCAAATGTTGGAACCTTTACAACCTTTGCATATAGAACCTTTACCGCCGGTCTTTATCGGTAAAGAATAGCTGTGTATATTTGGAACAAAACCGGTTAAATACCTTGTTCCAAACTTATGACAAACGTTTCCTCTTACATTACCTCAATAGGCACTGCAGTACCTATATATCAAATTAACCAAAAAAAAGTTTCTGATTTTTTTTCCCAGCAACTCGGATTGAATGAGGAACAGTCTCACGAATTAAAAATTCTACACAGGGCCAGTGGAATTAAAAACAGGTATTCTGTTTTGCCCGACTTTCAACATAAAGACGCTCCCGTTTTTTTTAAAAAAGGAGCTTTCCCAAAGGTATCTGAAAGAATGCAAGTTTATCGCGAGGAAGCGCCAAAACTTGCAGAAAAGGCCATTATTAACTGCCTTGAGCAAGACAATGACACTACATTAAAGGACATCACTCACCTTATAACTGTTTCTTGTACCGGCATGTACGCTCCAGGTTTAGATATTGAGCTTGTAGAAAAACTCGATATGTCCCACCATGTACAGCGTACCGCTATTAATTTCATGGGTTGTTATGGTGCATTTAATGGGCTTAAAACAGCCAATAATATTTGTAGGGCAGAACCCAATGCCAAGGTGCTTGTGGTTTGTGTAGAGCTTTGCTCTATTCATTTTCAGGACAGTTTACAGCCAGATGATCTGCTATCTTGCACACTTTTTGCAGATGGTGCCGCCGCCGTTCTGGTCAGAAGTCAAATAAACAAGGAGAGGAATTCTATAAAAATGCACAGCTTTTTTTGTGATTTATTTCCAGACGGCAAAAAAGACATGAGCTGGCAAATCGGAGATTTTGGCTTTGAAATGCAGCTTTCATCCTATGTACCCGCTTTACTAGGTAAAGGCATTGAAGAACTGCTCCAAAACCTACTAGAAAAAGCCAATCTAAAAAGAGGTGCAATTGATTTGTTTGCCATTCATCCCGGAGGTAAAAGAATATTAGAAGTTATTGAAGCCAAATTGGATATTCCTCGGGAGAGGAACAAATATGCCTTTGAAGTACTTAAAAATTTTGGCAATATGTCTTCAGTTACGGTACTTTTCGTATTGGATTTAATTTTGAAAACAGCCATTCAAAAAAAAGCACCTCAAAAAATATTGGCCATGGCATTCGGACCAGGACTTACTTTAGAGTCGAGTATTTTAGAATTGATTCCCCAAGTAAAACCTGTAAATAAAATGGAAATGGATACCTCATTAGATTTTAGCGCCTAACAATTTACAGACGCTTTGGATAATTTTTCTTCCTCTGTTGCTAAGGGCACGGTAAAATAGAAACTACTTCCTTCTGCATATTTGCTTTCAACCCAAATTTGCCCTCCGTTAAGGTTTACAAATTCTTTACACAATTTTAGACCCAAGCCAGTACCTTTCTCACCTGACGTGCCGGAAGTGCTGTGTTTGGTCGATATATCGAAGAGTCTATCCTGTACTTTTGGAGGGATTCCCACACCATTATCTTTTACTTTTAAAATGACCTCTCCTTTTAATTTTTCTGCCGAAACAGTAATCTCGCTCTTCTCAAATGAAAACTTAACGGCATTGGCCAGTAAGTTTCTCAATACCGTATTGAACATATCCTTGTCTGAAAAAATTGTGTAGGGCACCTCTGTGTACTTAAAGCTGATTTGCTTGTTACTGGCCGACATTTCAGACAATTCTATGTTCTCGCGAATGGCCTCATTAAGTTCAATACATACAGGCTTTACGTCAATCCTGCCTGTTTCTGCTCTAGACCATTGCAATAGGTTCTCTAACAAGTTAAAGAGATTTTTTGTATGACTGCCCAATTTTTCTCCTAGTTCTACCAACTCTTTGCGTGAGAGATGGTCTATGTGGTTTTTAAGTAATTCTGCAAAAGAGAAAAGAGAATTGATAGGCCCCTTAACATCATGCGCCAATATTGAAATGAATCGAGATTTATTATCGTTCATTTTCTCTAGTTGCTTGTTCTGCTCTTCGATATTTTCTTTTTGCCTTTCAATCTCTTCTTTTTGCTCATGTAATTGGGTAAGTGCATTGTTGAGTTCTGCAGTGCGTTCTTGCACTTGCTGCTCTAATTTTGAATGCAGCTGCTTCTGCAAATGAAGGTTTTCTTCCAAAACAACCTTTTTCTCCCTGTCTGCTTTTTGCCTCTCAGAACTGTATCTGTAACCTAAGGCTACTGCTAGCAAGAAAGACTCTAAAACAACTCCTATTTGAGAGCCATATACAGAAAAGAAATTTCTCTCTACTAAATTGAAGCTCAACAAAATAATAGGTGTAATAAATGTAAGATAGGCCAAATAGGCTACTACATAAAAGCCAGCAAACTTATGGCCCTGTTTCCACCTCTTTATGCCAATAGCTATTATTACTAGCAATAGAATTAAAGTAAGTAGCTCAAATATTGAATTAACAATAACATAACCATCAAAAAGGGATACTAAACCCATAATTGGAGCTACAACAGCTGTAAGAATAAGTAAAAACTTTAGCAGGCGCTTCTCTTCTTTAAGGTTTAAAAATTCATAAGCAAACCAAATAGATAATGATATAGTAAATGCAAAAACTAAAATGAAGAACTGATTTTGAAAGCCTCCATAATTATGGGGCAAATATTTACTAGCATGCCCTGTGAGCACAAGGTTAATACAAAGTGTAAAAAACATGTAGCCCACATAAATGAGGAAAGACCTGTCTTTTAAAGCAAAAAAGAAGATAAGATTGGTCAACATCACCAAAATAAGAAAACCAATAAAAAGTCCGTGCCCTATTTCCTTGTTGAGCGAAGAGGTATAAAAATCTTTGGTATTCTTTAAAGAAATACCAAAGTTAATTGTGTTTTTACTATTGATTTTAAAATATACAGTTTGGACTTTTTCCGTATTAGTTAAAGGAAAAATAAAAAAACGATAGTCTAAGTACCTAGAAGTAAATCGCCTTTGCGAGCCCGTTTTTATTACCGACCAAGCCTGACCTTTTTTAAAATAATAGTCGATATAATCTACCAAAGAATAGTCTAGTTCAAGTAAATAATCTTCTTGAGGTTTTTCATCGAATAGAATATCTATCCTGATCCAAACAGGAGACTCTTCTCTGCCGAGCTTTAGGCTGCCATTATCTGCTTTTAAAAAATAAGCATTTGGTATGAGGTCTACTTCCTCAATTGTAATTGAATGAGTGGTATCTACCAAATAACTAATGTTTGTTGAGTATTTTCCTGGTAGTACACTAAAAGATAGTGCACTTAAAGAGAAGGCATGGTAAACAAAAATTAGCGATATAAAAAATCTGTGCAGCAAAAGACTTTAATGTTCTTAAACAATTAACATTAAAAGTATTTTTTATTGCATTATGTTCGCAACTGAACACTGACTAGTATATCAAAATATTACTTCTGTAATATAGAATTGACACTTACTAAAAGTTCAATACAATGCCGACAGAAATTGAAATAGACATTAAAAAGCCTTGAATACAAGAAGAAAATAGTATCAAAAAAAGAAATTTAAGATATGATTGAGAACTAAGAGATATAAAGTGCTGGATATGTATTGTCAACAACTTAATCCATTTGATTTTTTTACTTTATAAACCGTATTACATTACATCATTTAAGCAATTTTTCTAAATCTGCAGGCGAATAGTTCACAGATTTTAAGGTCTTATTATCTCCTTTTCTATATACCAGATAAACGCCATCTACTTCTTTATAATAACTTGGCGTATTCCTGTTTTTCTCATAGTGTTCAACCGTTGCCTGTGCCTCTTCTTCAGTTTTACAGGCTTTAGACATATTGGATCTCTGTACCTCTTCAAAAAGCGCTTTAAACTTTTCGCCCAAGCCAAAT
>CAKZMZ010000255.1 GCA_937129345.1 uncultured Thalassovita sp.
ACGCCCAATGGATATATGAAGATTTATCCTAAAGGGGCTACTGTGTTGGATTTTGCTTTTGATATACATACCGAAATAGGAGCAAAGTGTATGGCGGCCAAAGCAAATGGCAAATTGGTGCCCTTCAATTATGAACTGCGCAATGGGGATCAGATTGAAATACTTACCTCCAATAAATACAAGGCCAATGAGGGTTGGCTCAGCTTTGTAAAAACATCCAAAGCGCGCTCTAAAATAAAAGAGTATTTAAAAGAAGATAAAAAGCACTACGCAAAAGAAGGCAGAGAGATAGTTAAGCGAAAGTTAAAGCACTTAAAACTCGAGTACAACGATACCAATTTACGTACCTTATGTGAGTACTTTAACCAAAAGAGTGAATCTGAGCTCTTGTACAAAATAGGGAAGGGCCTCATCGATCATACTGAAATCAAAGGCTTTGTAAACAAAAATCAGGTTGAAAAGCCCGAACCTATGCCCATTAGCGATGATGAGGAGCTCTTTAATAGCAACCAAGAATTTAAAAAACTTAAAGAGGAAGAAATCGTGGTTGGCGAAATGTCTAGTTTAGATTACAGTTTGGCCTCTTGTTGTAATCCTATTCCAGGAGATGAAATTTTTGGTTTTGTAACTGTGAGCAAGGGCATAAAAGTGCACAGAAAGTCTTGTCCGAATGCCGTTACTATGATGGCCAACTTTGGCTACAGAATAATGAAAGCGCGCTGGGTGTCAGAAAAACCTGAAAAAGACAAAGAATTTGACGTGGCGATTAACTTAGAAGGTACTGATAGAGTAGGTTTGGTAAAAGATGTGACCCGAGTGATTTCTGATCAGATGCACATCAACATAAAAAATATTACCATAGGTACTACCAATAACATCTTTAATGGCAAGATAGACTTATCTGTGCACAACAAAGATGAGTTTGAAAAAATGATGAAAAAACTCGGCGAAATTGAAGGTGTGGTAAAAGTGATTAGAATAGAGGAGACGGTTTAAAAAGCCCCATATAGGGGCCCTTTTTTTTAAAATTATTTAAGTGCCTCCTCGCACAGGCTTGTACCTCGATTGTTGGAAAATCTTCTTTGCGTCGCTCATTTGCATCATTTGTTTGAGTGAGGTTTCTTCTTGCTCCTGCATAAATCGCTCAACGATCTGCCAACCGAGCCACCTACCCACCCTGCCGGGGCACCTATCGGCAATTTCTGGGACAGTGGGCCTTTCTCCCACATACTTGGATTTTATTTGCTCTCCGGTTTCATAAAAGAGGTTGTCTTCTACAAAACGGGCCCAAATAATATCTTGAAAGGTATTGCAAAGTCCCAACTCTTCTGAAGTGTAGCCTGCAATGATGGTATCGGGCGTGTATGGCAGCATTCTATCGGTAAACTCATAGGCTTTGCCGTAAAAGATCATATCTGCCAAAAGAGTTTTGTCTTGGTAATCGTAGTTGTTGTATTTAGAGGATAGAAACATTAGCGTGCTGGCCACAATGTATTCGGGTTTATAGCGCGATAAAATGTAACCGGGTGTATCAGGCGGAAAATAAGTAGCCGATGGCCCTGAAAAATAATCCAAGCCAATGACTATAAAATCTTCTGTAAGAAAAATATCCTGTCCGAAACCAAAGGCACCAAAGCCACTGATGTTGGTATATATTTTTGGTGGCTTAAAATCTGGAAAATAATATTTTACAAATCTAAACGCTTGCTCAAATTCTTTTTCTATCTCATCAAAATCACTAAATACTTTTCGGGTATCTGTTAACAACGTATCTGTATGTACATCGCTTACAAATCGGTATATGTTACTGACCAGTAAAGAATCTGAAGGAAAAAGCTTTCTTTTAAAGTACTTTTCTGCTACTGCAGGGTGTTCTTTCAAAAATTGCTCAATAGCAGCCTTGCTTTTAGGGGCTACGATTTCTTCTTCCATTTTTACTACTTCCACATCTATTTCAGGTACTTGGGAAATATCGGGAATCTCTTCTTTAGAATTATCGCAAGCTGAGAAAAATACGCTGCAAGCAAATAGGCAAACTATTAGCGCACCGTATTTTTTAACTGTGCTAGTTAATTTTATCATAGTTATTAGGTTTAATCTCAATGAGTGTTTAGTTGAAAAAATCAGTGATAAAAATTAAAAATCATAACATTGTAAAAAGTTTCAAATCAAAAAATAATGCTTGCCTTTTTGGATTGTATTTAATCGATTTAAGCAGCGATACCTCTAAGCCAAAAAGGCTTGGTTGCGATACTAGCAAGTGTATTACCTTTTGCTATACCATTTTTTTACCGTTTTTTCCGCAGCTTTATTGTAAGGGATGAAACGCTTGTCCGCAGGATCACTCCTTTCGAAAGTGGTTGGCCATTTCCACCAAAAAATGCCTTTGCACCATTTCTCATTTTTTAGGCAGCCAAATACGATTTTGTAGCACCGGTCTTGGCTGCGTTGATCAGCTTCTTGTTCTCCGGGATAATCGTGGGGTTGAACCCAAGGCGCTGTAATGCTCCTAAAGCCTATCTCTGTAAGCAATACCTGCTTTTTATGCTTTTTGGCAGTTTTTTCTATTTTGCTCAAATTACTTTCAAAGCCTTTGATCAATTCTCGATCTGTTGGTCTCTCTTCCTTGGTTAGTGGATAATAGCATGATATGCCGATGTAATCTAATTCATCCCAAAAAGTAAGTTTCTCAAATTCTTCGCCCCAATTGGCAGAATAGGTAATGGGCCCGTGGTAAATATTTCTGATTTCCCTAATGATCTCCACCCATTTTTCTGGGTGCTGTAGCGTTGCTTTAGAAAACTCTACACCCAAACAAAGTGCCTCTACCTGATGCATACTTGCCATGAGCGCATAATGCCGGATCCAGCGGTAATAAAATTCAAAAAACTGATTCCATTCTTTTTCTGATTGCATTTCCACATCGCCCGGCCAGCTGTTCCTTCCAATCCAAACCTGTGGTTTTAAGAGTACTTTCATGCCTCTTTGGTGTGCATGGTAAATGCTGTGTACAATCGAGGCATCGTTTTCTGATCCCGCTCTATCAGGAATTGGAAAAGCACTGGGTTGTTTAGGATTGCGCATAAAGGAGTAAGGCACTAAAGTTATGCTATTGCTACCTAAACTCTTTAGTCTATCTAAAGAGGCTTCTGCTTGTTTAGAAAGGTATCCGTTATAAATCTGATAACCTTCATGCGTAAAGTTGAAACCTTTCCAGTAAAAATCTTTGGTAAGCGTAGGAGGTCTTTCTGTAACAGCATTTAGATTGTCTTGCCAATTTTGCCATTCCGCCTGTAATTTCTCTAGCTCAATGCCTTTCAGTTTGCCTAAATAGATTTGCTTGAATTTTTTTGAGTTCTGCGTATTGTACAAAAAATGACAGAAAGCCGCTCCAACGGTTTGATTTACTATTTTAGAAGGATCTGAAATCCCCTTTTCGCTCAAAATATTTTTGACCGAAAAATTACTTTTGCTCCTTGCTAACAAATGAAACCAATAAAGCACGCCTTTTCTTTGCCAATTTTCTGCAAAAAATACAGGTAGGCCCTCTTTTAGCATAGGAAAAGGCGTTTCTCCTAATATTTCCTTAGCCCATATTTTTATTTCAGGATGGTATTGAGCGCCGTTTTGGTCAGCACTAAGGGCGATATAAGCTACATGTTTTGATGGATCGATGTGCGCGGGTGCGGTATTTCCGGTGCTTAAGCCTTTTTGTTCACCATTTAAAAATATTTCATAGTCGATGCTTGGGATTGGCTCCGCTATAGCGAACATTTGCTTAAAAAGTTGTCGGGTTTCATTGAGCTTATCGGCCAAGTTTCGAACGCTTAAATCAGAAATATTACTATCATGAAGTTTAAAGTTGATGCCTTTTACATTTGCCTCAGCAGTAATAGGTTTAGAAAATTGAAAGATGGAAGAACTATCTACAGGCCAATGCGGCAAATCATCATTAAAGTTGCCCATTAACCTGCGTTGGTTGTTTTGATAATGCTCAAAGCCCCATCTACCAAAATCGAGAATATCTTGGTGTTTGCTTAAAAAAGCAAGAAGTGCTTCATGGGAGTTTGCTGTTAAAAAACTTATAGGATATTGCCGATTATTAGGGTTGGGATAATACGAGAGTAGAAATACATCGCTTGAATCTTTTAAGGCTTTTCCATTAAAAGTAATGTTTTTTTCTGCCGTTTTGAGAGGCAACTTTTCGCCAAGTTTTTTTAGTATTTGTATTTCGTTATGCACACCTATAAAAAGTAGCGGAGCTGTTTTTGATTTGTTCTTTGCCAAATCATTTTCATCTACAAGTTTAATGTTATCTCGACCTGAGTTTGCAATCAAGGAAGCCAACGTATTTTTTAGATCAGATTTTTGCTTTGGGTTGCTTGCCGAATAGAGCACAAAGTAATTTTCACTTTGAAAAATTTGCCTTATCAATCCTCTTCTATTGATGTTTCCCTCCTTGTTTTGTGCTTCGCTTTTTGGGCCTAAAGACGAGCAAGTATTTAGCGAAAATACCAATACTGTTAGCCAAAAAAGTTTTAATCTATGCTTCATTCCTTATCGCTCAAGTAGAAAAAGGAGGTAGTTCTGTAAGTGTTTGGTAGCTGCTGTTTTTAAAGTCTATTCGGAAAAAAAAATGCTTTAAGCCATTGGTTACTGCTAAAAAAGGTGCCTTTAAGGTTCTGTTGTAATTGGCTACTTGCTGCAAGACCTTTTTATCTATGTTTACATCCGGCGATTTACATTCTACCAACAAATATGCTTTGGCTTCTCTATTGTATGCCACAATGTCTGTCCTTCTTAGCAAATTATTAAACTGATGGCCACTTTCAATTTTGATCAGTCCTGTGGGATAACCATTTTGTATCATGTAATTTACAAAATGTTGCCGCACCCACTCTTCAGGTTCTAGCCTTATGTATTTCTTTCTGATGATGTCGAAAATATAGGGCTTGTCTCGCTTAAATTGAAGTTTGTAGTCGTAAGTAGGAAGATTCAGTTGAAGTTTATCCTGCATTATTTTACCTATTTATCGGTCAAATGGTACCAATGATTCAACAATAATGAAACGAACATATAAAAATACCGTAATAAATCATTGTTTGCCTAGAAATACACTTACTTTTTATCTACATGACGTATTAATCACTTAAACACGACCTCATTTTTTAACAGCAGAGAAATTCTTTTTTACATAGTTTTAATTTTCTAAGTTTAAGCACATTTTTATAAAACCTTCAAAAAAACAAAAGCAAGATTGCTAGCGAGGTAACAGGATTCACGGTAAATGCATGAAACTGTTTATAGGCAATCATGTAAGTAAAAAAGAGGTCTGATTTAATTCTGAAAAATAACCCGGTATAGAAGATATATGAAAAAGCCATTTATTTCAATTTATTTGCTGCTTTTCGCATACACCCTAATTGCACAGCCCTATAGCACAGGCTTGGTGTTTGACGATGAAAAATACGACGAGGCGCCTGTAAAAGCCACGCTAACAAGAGGGCTTTATGTGGAGGCTATGCCACCGAGTAATTCGTTAAAAAGGTTTTGCCCGACTCCTATGAACCAAGGAGAATACGGCACTTGTGTGGGTTGGGCCAGTAATTGGACTGCGCGAACCATTATAGAAGCCATGAAAAATGGCTGGGCAGATAAAAATACCATTAATACCAATGCCTATTCGCCAGGTTTTATTTATCAGATGATCAAAGATAAAAATGATGAAAACTGCTCCTATGGTGCCAGTATCTTTGATGCGCTCAATTACATGAAATTTAATGGCTCTGTAAAATTCAACGATTTTGATCAGCAGTGCTCTACCGATGTACCCATGAATCTGAAAGAGAAGGCGATGCGCCATAAGATAAAAGATTTTGCTAGGCTGTTTGGTAGAGAGCAAAGCCCTAGCGTAAAAATAGAGACCGTTAAGAAAAGCCTTTCAGAAGATTATCCGGTGGTTTTTGGAATGAAATGCGCCCCTTCGTTTTACGATGCCAAAGGCGTTTGGGAACCGACCGAAGACCATAAGGAAAAATTTGGGGGCCATGCTATGTGCGTAATAGGCTATGATGATGATAAGTATGGCGGCGCTTTTGAAATTATGAACAGTTGGGGCACCGATTGGGGCAATGATGGCTTTATTTGGGTCAGATATGAAGATTTCGGAAACTTTACCAAATATGCCTACGAAATCTTTAGCGAACCTGCACCCAAGCCCATTGCCAAAGAAGACCTCTCCGGTAAAGTAAAATTAGTTACAGACAAGGGCAAAGAGATGCGCGGCGAACTGATGGGCCGCTATTATAAAATGATCAAGCAGTACAGGTCGGGTACAAGCTTTAGGATTTACTTGAGCAATAATGAACCTGCTTATGTATACGCCCTAGGTACAGACGATACCCAAGAAATTTTCCAATTATTTCCATATGAGCCTGGCGTTAGTGCTGCTCTTACTTATAAACAAAATGATGTGGCATTGCCCAGCGAAGACCATTACATAACAATGGATAATACAGTAGGTAAAGATTACCTATGTGTACTTTACTCTAAGGATCAACTAGATATTGAAAAAGTAAAGCGCGAGTTAGATGCTACTCGAGGTAAGTTCATGAACCGTTTAAAAATGGTATTGGGCGACCAATTGGTAGCACCAGAAAATATTTCGTTTGAAGGAGACGAAATGGCCTTTAAAGCCTTTAGTAATGGTGGTTCTGTGGTAGCACTTATTGTAGAAACCGACCATATTTAGCAGAAAGCATCCTTTTTAACTTACCATAAAAAAGCCTGTAGAATTTACAGGCTTTTTTTAATTATCTAAGGTGATTATTTATCATCTCCTTCTCCTTTTATGATCCTAGGTACTTGTTCTTTATTGAGCAGCGCTGTGAAATTAGACACCTCATAACTCATAATTTTTTTCAGATTTTCCATATGGGGTTCCAACTCGTTTTTTAGGTCTTTAAAGCGCTCGTAACTACCTTTTGTAGGTTTTGTGTCTTGAAAACACGAGACAGAATACAAATAGGCAAATTGATCATCTAACATAGGCGGATAATTGATTGGATCCTGACCGCTTTCGTTTTTGGTCTGTATCAGCTCTTCTTCTAATGCAGTGAGTTTTTTTTGAATTACCTCAGCAGTTTCTTCGATTTCACCAGAGTAGCCGTGTTTTGCAGCTAATTGGGCAGTTTTGCTAACCTGTTCTCTTACTGAGCGTATTTTTCTAATAGCATCGTGCACCTCCTCTAATTTGGCTTTTACCTCCTGCGTAAAATCAAATTGCTGCATTAAATCCTTATCAGAAATGTCTTCCCAGCGGGGGTCTTTAATTATTTGTAGGGTTTCTTCTTGCTGCTCGCTGTTATAAGTGATTTCTATACTATAAGCTCCTGGAGGCGCTTTGGCTCCACCTGTGTAAGCTAAAGACATGAAAGCATCACTTAGCAAGTCAGGCGCCGGATATTTCATATCCCAATAAAGAAGATTGAGCCCTTTCTTGGCTTCTAAGTCTTTTTCGTTTTCATCCTTATCGCTTTGGTTGCTGTAGCTTTGCACTAAATTACCTTTGCTGTCTTTTATTTTTATAATGAGAGTATCATTGGCACTATTATAATTGTTCAGATGGAAGTACAATGATGCGCCATTAGGCAACCTATCAGGTTGGGTGTCTCCACCTCTAAACCCGCTTAATTGTGTATAATAAGCACTTTGTGGTTTAAATAGATGAACAGATTTACTAATGATTTCTTGGCTTAGGGTTGCTAAAGGAGTAAGGTCGTCGAGGATCCAAAAAGATCGGCCTTGTGTAGCAATAACTAAATCATTGCGATGAATAAGCATATCTGTAATGGGCGTTACGGGTAAATTCAATTGAAATTTTTGCCAATTAGCGCCTTCATTAACCGATAGGAACATGCCAAATTCGGTACCGGCTATTAAAAGGCCTTTTCTATCAGGATGTTCCCGAACTACTCTTACAAAATGGTCTTGAGGGAAACCGCTTTTCTCAGAGGTGATCAACTCCCAGTTTTCGCCGTAATCTTCCGTTTTAAAGATGTAAGGCCTAAAATCGTTTTCGCGGTACTTGTAAACGGCAATAAAGGCCCTACCCGGATGATGCCTTGAAAGCTCAATGGTATTGATGGTGCCTTCAAAAGGCATATTTTCAGGGGTGATGTTTGTCCAGCTTTTTCCTGCATCTTTAGACAAATGCAATAGCCCATCGTCGGTTCCCGCCCATAGTAACCCAGCTTCTAGCGGTGATTCCTCAAAAGAAAAAATCGTAGTATAAAGTTCTACGCCTGTGTGGTCGTGTTGTACTGGGCCGCCGGGTATGTCGTGGTATTCGTCTTTGCTAGTGGTTAAATCAGGACTGATGATTTCCCAAGTTTGCCCGCCATCTGTAGACTTATGCACATATTGAGAGCAGTGGTAGAGTATGTCTGGATCATGCGGAGAAATGCGTATCGGAGCATTCCATTGAAAGCGATAGCGAATGTCTCTGGGTGCAGTTCCATCGTGCATTTGAGGGTAAGCAACTACGTTTCTGCTGTGACCTTGGATAAAATCTGTTCGGTCTATCTGCCCGATGTAATTGCCTGCATATATAATTTCAGGATTCTCTGGATGTACAGCGATGTGTCCGCTTTCTCCACCGCCCACTACCTTCCAGTCTTGGATAGGGTCTACGCCGCCGGGGCTTTTGCTGTAAACACTTAGGGTTGTATTGTCTTGTTGGGCACCATAAACCCGATAAGGGAACTGGTTATCGACACTTACCCTGTAAAACTCAGCCGTGGGCTGATTGTACTGTGTGGTCCAGGTCTTACCTCCATTAAAAGTTACGTTTGCGCCGCCATCGTTGCTCTCTATCATTATATGCGGCTTGTTAGGGTTGATCCACAAACAATGGTTGTCTCCATGGGGCGTAGAGATTCTATTAAAGGTATTGCCGCCATCAATAGACTTATAAAATCCTGTATTTACTACATATACTGTGTTTTCGTCTTGTGGATCGGCAAATATTCTAGAATAGTACCAAGCCCGCTGTCTTAATTTATGTTCTCTGTTGGTCTTGGTCCAACTTTCCCCCCCATCATCAGAGCGATAAATGCCGCCTTTGCTTTCTTCTTTGGCTTCTTGTATTACCCAAAGCCTCTGAGAGTTTACTGGAGAAACCGCTACGCCAATTCGCCCTACAATGCCATCGGGCAGGCCATTATCTAATTTCTCCCAAGTCTCACCACCATTTATGGTTTTGTAGAGGCCGCCCTGTTCATCGCCGTCTATCATGGTCCAAGGCTTACGCTCGGCCCTCCACATCCCCGCGTAAAGTACCCTAGGGTTGCTCATGTCCATGACCATATCTATAGCGCCAACAGAATCGCTAAGGAAAAGCACGCGTTCCCAGTTTAAACCTCCGTTGGTAGATCTGTAAACGCCTCTAGTTTGGCTTTTGCCAAATATGTTTCCTAAAACGGCTGCATATACCAAGTTAGGGTCTTTAGGATGGATTTGTATCTTACCTATCTGTCCAGCATCTTTTAAACCCATTAGTTTCCAGGTCTTACCTTTGTCAAGACTTTTGTAGATACCGCAACCTGGAGAAATATTACCTCTTGGGCTTGCCGAGCCTGTACCCACGTACATGATGTTCCTGTCTGAAGGTGCGACTTCTATTGAACCAATTGAACCGCAATCCATAAAGCCGTCAGAAATGTTCTGCCAGGTCAATCCACCATCTGTGGTTTCCCATACGCCACCACCTGTGGCACCCATATAAAAAGTAAAATCTTCACTAGGCACTCCAGTTACTGCGGTAACCCTGCCTCCACGATGCGGCCCTATAAACCGATATTTCATCCCTTGCAAAGCCTCTTCTGCTAATTGGGCCTCAGCTAAAAAACAAGAAAAGTAAAGGAGGATAAAAAAAATAGTAGGTAGTCCTTTTTTCTTCTTCGTACAATTCATTACTCTGCGTTTTGAAATTATTTTGGGAAATTATAAAAAAATATACAGATAGTGCAATCCCGCTTTGGATAATACTACTTCTACAAAAGTAATCAGTAATTTTTTGGATATTCATTAAGTTGAGCAGTACGTTTCTCTGAGATAGAAAAGCAGTAATTACTTTACTTAAGCAATTGCTTTTTTAGTTTATATTTGAGATATGAAGCATGAAAATGGGAAAAATCCTACAAAGGGAAACTCAGCCAAGAGTAACCTTGCTGATAAAATTAGGCTGTTACAACAAGTCCATCTTTTTTCTGGGATGGATGAAGTGCTTCTGCAGGACATAGCCCAAAACTTAAAAGAAATTTTATTTAAAAAAGGGGAAGTAATTTTTAAAAAGGGAGAGAAGGGCGAAGAACTATACATGATAGTTAAAGGCAAGGTTAGGGTACACGATAACACTCATACATTCTCAGTTTTTGAAGCAGGCAGGATTTTCGGAGAATATGCCATTATAGATACAGGAATGCGCTCAGCTACGGTAACAGTTTTAGAAGACGCCCACTTACTTACCTTGAGTAGAAACGATTTTAGCGAGATCATAGCCAACAACAAAGAAGTAATGTTGGGCGTGCTGCGCATATTAACCGCGCAAATCAGAGAAAAAGACATTTTAGAAAGGCGTTTGGCGGTCCGCAACCAAGAGATTTTAGAACAGAAAAAAGAAATTGAACTGCAAAAAGAGGAAATTGAGGCCAATAATGAAAAACTACAGAACCTCAATTATGAGAAAAACCAAATCATTAGTATAGTAGCACATGATTTAAGAAACCCCCTCACCTCCGCACAAAGTGTTTCTAATATGATGGTGAAAGATACCGAGGGATTGGATGGAGATCAGGTAACAGGTTTGCAATTGATCTGTCGTTCTTTGCGAAGAATGGACCAAATGATTACACGCATCTTGGACGTAAACAAACTTGAAAGAGTATCGAAGGCAGTAAAAAAAGAAGCGGTGAGCATAAAAGAGGTACTTATAGAAGTTTTAAGTGAGTTCAGCGACACCGCCAAGCGAAAAGAAATCAAAATACATCTTGAGGCAGTTGAGTATTACGTGTTGGGAGAAGCCGATATGGTAAAGCATATTGTAGAAAACCTCTTATCCAATAGCATTAAGTTTTCCCCTCGAAATAAGAATATCTTTCTTGCTTTAAGCGAAAAAAGTGAGCAGGTTCTATTTACCATAAAAGATGAAGGGCCGGGCATTTCTGCAAAAGACAAAGGGAAACTTTTTAAGAAGTTTCAAAAATTAAGCGCCAAACCTACCGAAGGTGAACCTACAACCGGTTTAGGTCTATCTATAGTAAAGAAATATACCACTATGCTCAAAGGAGAAGTTTGGTGCGAAAGCGAAGAAGGAAAAGGAGCTACTTTTTATGTAGCTTTGCCCAAAGCAAAACCAAACTGACAACCTTATTATATGAAGATTTTTTATATAGCTATTTTTTCTACGCTATTTGCTTTTCCGTTTCTTACTAAGGCACAAAAAGATATAATTTATAGTACCGAAAAAACAGCTGTGCTTGAAACTGCGGTAGACAGCCTGATGCAAATTTTTTTAGATTCTGCAGCAGCACCGGGCATGCAGGTTTATGTTTCGGTAAACGGTGAGGCGCTTTTGCACAAAGCCTATGGTTACCAATCTTACGTTGCTGACAGAAAGGTAGATTTGGGCGATGTATACGATTTGGCTTCCATTACAAAAATAGCGGCCTCTACTGTGGCTTTAATGAAATTGCACGAAAAGGGACTTTTGGATATCAACAAACATTTGAGCGATTATTGGCCGGATTTCCAAAAAACAGATAAGGAAGCCATCACTCTAAAAGAAGCTTTGTCGCATTATGCAAAGTTGCGACCTTACATAGTCTATTGGGCTAAAACGGTAAAGAAAAACGGTAAATTCAAATGGTTTACTTTTAAAACAGATTCCTCCAAAAGATTTCCTATTAAAGTGGCCGAAGACCTTTATTTACACAGGCATTACAAAAAGAAAATTTATAAAGCCATTAAGAAATCGCCACTTTTAGCAGAGCGCAAATATGTGTATTCGGGCTTGTCTTTTTTACTTTACCCGCAAATTGTAGAGAACCTAAGTGGTAAGCCTTTTGATGTTTTTTTAAAGGAGGAAGTTTACGGTCCTTTGGGTCTAAAGAGCACTGGATTCAACCCGACCCAATTTACAGATTTAAAAAGTATCATTCCCACAGAATACGATAGTGCTTTTAGAAAAAGGATGGTGCGCGGTACAGTGCATGATGAGGCCGCAGGCATGTTTGGCGGGGTTTCGGGCAATGCAGGTCTTTTCTCCAACGCGGCCGAGTTGGGCAAGCTTATGGAAATGCTTTGCCAAATGGGCAAGTATCAAAATAAACAAATCCTAGATAGTGCTACAGTAAAGCTTTTCACTTCCTATCAATTTCCTGAAGATAGTGTGCGGCGGGGTTTGGGTTTTGATAAACCAAAGTTTAAAGATAAGGAAAGGGGATATGTAGCACCTGCTGCCAGCGCGCTTAGCTTTGGCCATTCGGGTTTTACAGGTACTTTTACTTGGGCAGACCCTAAATACGACTTGGTAGTTGTACTTTTGAGTAATCGAGTACATCCGACCAGAACCAATAGGAAAATATACCAATTGAGTGGTTATAGGAATTTCCATCAACTGGTATATGAAACATTAGAGTTACTAAAAGAGGAAAATAATTTCAACTAAATAAAAGAAGATAGATTATGAAAATGACTCCACTAATTTGGATTGCACTAGCTTTGACAACAGCTTGTTCTACAGGACAAAATACAGAAAACTCTGAGGCAGCCACAGAAGATCCACCCTCGCAAGAAGTGCCGGCACAAGAAACAAATGAAGAACCGTACACTACTTTGTTTAATGGGGAAAACCTAGACGGCTGGACGATTTATGGCACAGAGAAATGGTATGTAGAAGATGGTTTGCTAGTATGCGAAAGTGGCCCTGATGCCCAATACGGCTATTTAGGTACCAATGAGAATTATAAGAACTTTGAGTTGAAGCTAGAATTTAAGCAAGAGGCCAATGGTAACAGCGGTGTTTTCTTTAGATCAAATATTGAAGGTACAAAAATCTCTGGCTGGCAAGTAGAAGTAGCGCCACCCAACAACGATACAGGTGGGATTTACGAATCTTATGGCAGGGGCTGGCTAGTACGGATTCCTGATGAAAAAGAAGACATCCTAAACATGGGAGAATGGAATGACATGACCATTAGGGTAAATGGCGACCAAGTAACCACTTGGCTAAATGGAGAACAAATGGTAGAATTCACCGATGAAAAAATTGGTGCGGCCAATGGTTGCATTGCCCTACAAATTCATGACGGAGGCGGTATTAAAGTAAGATGGAGAAATATCAGATTGAAAACACTTTAAAAAGCGGTCATTCTTTTAAGCTTGGTCTCTTCATCTTTTTCTGAAAAGTGATCGGGATAAACTCATCTGTAGGCATACCGATATGGGTGAGTTCCCAATTGTCATCGTAGTCAGATACGATTTTTTTAATACACTCAACACGATTTTCATTTTTTGTTAAATCGCAATCTTCCCACCTAAAAATCTCTACTTTGTAGTTGTAACTGGTTTTTACACCGTTTACTCTTACATCTACCTCAATTTTATGCTCACCGGGCACATTCGGGATTTCAATAGCAATCGATTTCATAAGAATGGTATTTTTTTGTCAT
>CAKZMZ010000256.1 GCA_937129345.1 uncultured Thalassovita sp.
GGCGGGCTTGGCTTTTAATGCTCGGTATTTTGACCGACATTTTCTTACCGAACCTGATTGGCAAGACTGGCTGGCCGCTACCAGAAAACTGCAAGAGTCCATGACCGATGAGCTGATTGAATCTGCCATAAAGGAATATCCCGAAGAAATATACCAACATCACGGCGAGGAAATTATAAAAAAGCTAAAAGCGAGGCGAGAACGGTTGCACGAGTATGCACGCACCTTTTATTTGGCGCTTGCTAAAGAGGTAAATGTACTTGGCTCAGACAAACACGAGTACTTTAAAGTCGAACGTCTAAACGATGAGGAAACTCGAATTAGGGTTTGGAAGCGCAAAAAAGACGATGGGGACTTAAGACACCTCATGTATGACAGAACTTTTAAAAAGAGCGAGACCAAAGAAGTAAGGCTTTATGGCTTTGATGGGCAAGATGTTTTTGAGTTGGATGGAGAAGTGGATAAAGGAATTAAAATTAGGATCATTGGGGGAAAAGACGATGATGAGGTGAACGATGAGTCGCTTGTTTCAGGACTATTTAAAAAGACCATTTACTACGATAAAAAGAATGGTAAAAATGGATTAGGCACTAAGGGAGAAACCAAAGACATGCGCTCGACCCGCGATGATATCAATTACTACAACCGAAAAGAGTTTGAGTATGACCTATTAGCTCCGGCAGCCTATTTCGGTTTTAATCCAGACGATGGGGTTTTTGTTGGCGGTGGCGCACGTATAGTTACCCATGGTTTTAGAAAAGAACCTTACAAGTCTTCGCATTTGATCCGTGCCAACATAGCTCCTAAAACCAACTCTTACAACCTAGAATACAACGGTGAGTTCATCGATGTATTCGGTAGGAACGATTTACTCATAAACCTTGAAGTGCCTACCCCAAGTGCAGTAAACTTTTTTTATGGCTCCGGTAACGAAACTGTAAACGAAAGAGACGAGCAGGGCAATCAATACTACAGAGTCCGCTATTTTCAATTTTTATTAGAGTCAATTATAAGAAGAACTTGGAAAGACGGAAAGCACGATGCCCGTTTAGGCATTTCCTTGCAAAATATTGAATTGGAAGATGAAGAAGAAGCGCCGGGCGATCGCTTCATTTATCAATATATTGAGGATTTTCCCGAACAAGTACAGGCAGATGTATTTGAAAATCCCAAAACCTTTACCACCCTTTTTGCAAACTATACTTTTGATAGTAGAGATAGTAAAATGGTGCCCACTAGAGGAGTTCGATTTAATACGAGGGCATCCAATGTATCAGGTACTGAGGTAGAAGATCGCGATGTGGTTTCCTTTTGGCGCTTTACAGGAGATTTGAGCCTTTACTTAAGTACAGGTCAAGCAAATTCTAGATTCAATACTACTTGGGCCACTAGGGTAGGCGGTGCCGTAATTCGTGGTGACTATGAGGAGATTTATCAGTCCAATTTTATGGGTGGCTTTAGCAATTTAAGGGGCTACCGCAGGATGCGCTTCGCAGGGCAGCGCTCTTTTTATTGGAACAACGACCTAAGGATCAAGCTTTTTAATTTTAGAACTTATTTGTTGCCGGGGCAATTCGGCATACATGGCATTTACGATATTGGCCGAGTTTGGGTAGATGGTGAAAATTCTGACAAATGGCACCAAGGTTATGGCGGAGGCATTTGGGTCACTCCCTTTGGGGCAGCGGTCTTGTCTTTGGACATTACCACTTCTGAAGAAGAGGAATTACTGCCTTTCGTAAGATTTGGCTTTATGTTTTGATGCTGCTTTTCAGTAAACAATCATTTAATCAAAATCAGGCGTGTATAAAGTATTTTAATATTGTAAATAAATTTGAATTTATGAGCTGTGTTTTCTCTTTTGATGAAAAACAGCAATAGAAAAGATTTTATCTAATAGGAAAATCTTTCAATTTGAGCTTATTTAACGACTTTGTTAATTACTCTTGCAGGCATAAAAAACCTAGAATAGGTGCTATTATAATAGCATCAATCATAAATATGTAAACAAAACCCTGAAAGGGTGATATTACATCGGGGAAAATCCTTTTGAAGCTTGCATAAAAGGTGTTTTATTATTCCAGCCCTTCCTTTAGGAGTTATACCTGAGTAATTGTAAACTTTGTACAGCACTAAATCAAAATAAGAAGTACTTTGCTTGCAATTAAAAACCTATAAGACTTGTGGTTGAAAGCTAATTCCCTGTTCTGTAATCCGCAGAACAGTTAAAATACTCGGTTTGTGAATCAGGGTGGCCCCCTTCACAAACCGAGGGTGTTTACCGTTTTTTTTAAAAGGCTGCTTAACTCCTTTTTTATTGCTTCTTTTTCTTGAGCATATAATTTGAACTCTTATTGGCTTTTTGCATCATTTTGCGCTCCTGCTCATTCATTTCTTTGATTTCATCAATTTGCTTTCTGTAATTTTTGATGCTCATGTATTGCTCGTTCAAAGAGGTATCCGCTTGGATGATACTGAGCGAACCAGTCATTTTGCGTATGCAATTGTCTAGCACATCTTTGGCTTCATCGTACTTGTATTCATCGACCATGGCAAGGGCCTTTTCCATCTCTTCGTTGGCCTCAAAAAGTAAGATGTTCTTGGCTACCAATTCATTCACATGCTCCTTATACAGCGTACTGTCTTCGGTAATTTCAAAAGTGGCTTCTTGGTCTATCACTTCTCTGCTGTAATCGCCCAAGGCATCGTCATAAGTAATTTTCGATGTGATGTTTAGGGCTTCATCAGGGGTTTGTATTACATCAAACTTTAATAGAACCGCTTTGGTCTCTTCAGAAAACACATCTTTAAATTCCACTTTTATGTTGCCTTTCTGCGTTTCTGAATAAGGGTAGCCGTACAGCTTGGCTAGTTTAAGATAAGTGGTTGGATAGTTGATCTCTACCTGTGCGTTTTGGGCTACTACCGACAAAAGACCGTTCAATTCTTGGGCAAAAATGGCCGGAATTTTATCCGCATTGTCAATAAAGTAATAATTGCCGCTGCCATATTCGGCTAGGTTGGTCATCATGTCTTCGTTAAAATCAGCACCTACACCAAAGGTGGAGAGGCTGATACCTTGTTCTGTACTTCTTCCCTGAACGATTTTTTGCAACTCTTTAGGGTCTGTAATGCCCTCATTAGCCAAACCATCTGAAAGCAACAGCACCCGATTGACGGCTTTTTCACCAAAGGTGGTTTTTACCTCATGGTAACCTTGTAGCATACCGCCACTCAGATTGGTGGTATTGCCCGCTTCTATAAGTTCTATCCTGTTTTTAATAGGTTGCTTATTAGAAACTTTGGCTGATTGGCTCAAGGTTTTCACTTCGTCATCATAAACCACCAAAGAGAAATGGTCTTTAGAAGAAAGGTTCTCCACTACAAATTCAGCGGCTTTTTTGGCATATTCTAGTTTTCTCTCAGAGGCCATAGAACCGCTTCGGTCTAGCACAAGTGAAATGTTGAGAGGGAGTTTATCTTTACTTTCAGGAGCTTTGGCGGCCTTTAGTTCCAAGTACACATATACACTCTGTGCTTCGCGATTTTGTAAGATGTAAGCATTATTGGCCAGCAATTTTGCTTCTATGCTACTTGGTGGGGGTTGGGCTATGTGGGCGGTATTGGCAGTTAAAAAACTGAGCAATAGCAAAGAAAAACCAATGATCAATAACGCTTTTGCTAATTTAGACATGATAAAAATGTTTTGTTACATCTCTTAATACGGGTAAGGTAAAATGGTATCCGCATTTTAACATTTTTTATCTTTAGAACAATTGGTTTGATGCTTGAAAAGTCGCTTGAAAAGTCGCTTGAAAAGTCGCTTGAAAAGTCGCTTGAAAAGTCGCT
>CAKZMZ010000257.1 GCA_937129345.1 uncultured Thalassovita sp.
GATGTTGGCCATTAAGTACATTTTAGCGGCCAAGACTAGTTTGCCTACCATTATTTTTGATGAAATAGATACAGGTATCTCAGGAGAGATTGCGATGAAAGTAGGGGGGATTTTAAAAGAAATGGCTGCCGCGCACCAAGTAATTGCCATTAGCCATTTGCCTCAGATTGCAGCAAAAGGCGCCGCACATTACTTTGTTTATAAAGATGAAGAGGCCTTAAAATCTGTAAGCAAGCTAAGAAAGCTATCAGAAGAAGAACGCATTAAAGAAATTGCCATGATGATCGGTGGAGCCAATCCATCAGACATTGCTTATGCCAACGCAAAAGAGCTCATGAAAATGAACTAGTAGCTCATTGTAAAAACTTATCTCTTAAAGAGTCCATGTCTTTGTAGCCAAGTCTCAATCCTTGCTCTAAATATTTTTTAACCGAGCCGTAAAGCATGTCGATTTCTTGGTAAGCGCTATCTAAGTAATCTCTTTTTACCTCAAGTAACGATTTTAGCATAAGCTTGCCTGAGGCATTATCTTTTAGCTTATCGAGTTTGAGGTTGTTGTTGATGTTCCTGCATTCATTGCTGAGTAGGTAGTCTTCTAAAATGGTTTCTCTAGGTATACCAAGCGCAAAAAGAAGTAGGGCAGCGGCAAAACCTGTTCTATCTTTTCCTGCTGAACAGTGAAAAACCAAGGGCAGGTTACGTTCATTTTGCAGCAGAGCCATAAGTTTTGCACATTGCTCTCGAGCTTTACTTACATAATACTTGTTCGCTTTGCGCATCAACTCTTCGCCGTTAATGTTTTTGGGCTTTTTACCCGTTCTCAGCAAATCTTCGACAATAGATAGGCCGTTGACTCCCGAAACTACTGGTAAGTGTATATAGTTTAAATGGTATGAGCTAGGCAAGTTGTCGGGGAATTCGGCAATTTCATCGTGTCGCCTAAAATCTACCACGGTTTTAATTTGTAGGGCACTAAAGATTTCGTGGTCGTCTTCGGTAAGCTGACTCAATTTGCCTGCTCTGTAGATCAAGCCCCATTTTATTTCTTTTCCTTGTTCATTTCTGTAGCCTCCTAAATCACGAAAATTATCTGTGCCTTCAAAATGTACAATTCTACCAGGGTGTACCATGGTCTTTAGCGATTTTATTAATTCTAGATCATTTATTCTCAAAGTAAATTTTTTTTTAAAAGAATATATCAGCATTTGGTAGAAAATTCCTTATCAGAGAAACTCTAAAAGCCAGCATATTTGGCAAATATGTACTTTGGGAATTGAACAGGGTTTTCTTAATGATTGAGCACGAGCAATTCTTTTAGAGTAGCCTCTATTTCAGATACAGATTTAAACAGCTGTTCATAATCATTGATTACCCAATATTTTACTTGAAATTTGTCCTTGATGTAGGGCGTTTCCATAATTTGCCTTACGTTGTAAGGCACTCTTTCGGGCTCCTCTCCCAAACAATAAATAGATTCTCCACTAGAAGACAAAATGCCTGCTCCATAAATTCTCAGTCCATTCTCATTTTCTATCAATCCAAATTCCACAGTGTACCAATACACTCTAGCAATAAGCTCTATGGCATATTCATTATCGATATATTTCAAAGCGATTTTACTAAGCCCTTTTAAAAAATCGCAAAAGTGCTGGTTGGTCAGAAGAGGTACATGGCCAAATACATCATGAAACATATCGGGCTCTTCTAAATAATCTAATTGCTCAGGTTTTCTAAACCAAGTGCTGGCAGGGAAACGCTTATCCTCTAAGAGTTCAAAAAAAGATTTATTATCGATAAGGCCTTTTACTACTTCTAATTGCCAACCTGTAATATTTTTAAGTAGCTTGTTGGTCTCTTCGAAATGAGGAATTTTATTCCTATTAAATTCTATCTTTTTTATGCCTTCTAGATAAGCCTCAGAAGCTCTGCCGGGTAAAACTTCCATTTGCCTATCAAAAAGCTTTTGCCAAACAAACCTGTCGTCGTCGGTGTATTTTGCATAATCTTGTTCCATTTTCGTGCTGTTTATTTATCGGTTATAAATATATAAAATAATTAGCAAAACAAATGTTGTTGTACTTTTAGTTAGTCATTTAAGTAAATCTGTTTTTTTACACTACACAATACATTAATGCATAATTTTAAAAATCAGTTCTTTGAGTATTTCGCTGTCCTTTAACGGAGAGTCTATGCCTTTTGAACTTAAGTCTGCTTTGTGTATGTACTGTAAATTACTGAGTATCTTTGCAGTGTGATAGTTACGGATTGCAGTAAAATACTCCCTCAAAAAATACTTATTGATCTTGAGCATTCTCGCTAGGCTATCTTGGTCCCTATTTTTATTATGTTGGCATAGTAGCACTTTTGAAAAGAAAGTGTAGATCATAAAGATTGTAGGGATCAGCGGGTGGTCTTTAGGGTTGGCATTAAAGTATTGAATTATTTTGTTTGCCTTTAAGACATCTCTATGGGCCAAAGCATTTTGTAACTCAAAAATGTTGTATTCTTTACTTACACCAATGTGTTTTAGTACATCGTTGCTGCTAATAGTGCTACCGGCAGGGTAGTTAACGGTCATTTTCTTAGACTCATTCACTATTCTATTTAGGTCATTGCCTATAAACTCGGCCATCATAAAAGTGGCCTTGTCTTCTATACTGTAATTTAGAGAAGTAAAATGAGACTTGATCCAGCTTGGAAGCTTATCATTGTATATTTTTTTGCTTTCTACCACAGTGGCCAAATGTGCCAAATCTTGAAGCCACTTTGCTTTAGTATTTAAACTTTTGTGTTTATAGCAAAACACTAGTATGGTGGTGGGTGTTGGGTTTGTACAATATCTTATTAGAAGTTGTTGGCCTGCCTTTTCTCCAAACTCTTTTAAAGCTTGGGCTTCTTTAACTATGATTACTTGCCTTTGTGCCATCATAGGAAACCGACGGGCACTTTCAAGTATCGGATTCAGTTCAACATCTTTGCCGTAAGTAATTGTGAGGTTAAATCCCTTTTCTGCTGCAGTTAGTGCATTGGCTTCTATGTAGTCGCTAATTTGATCTATGTAAAAGGCTTCTTCACCAAATAATAGATAAGTAGGCGCATATTGCCCTTTTTTTAGCTGTTTGAGTACTTGATCAGCAGATGATAGCATAAAACTGTAAGGTTTTGAATAAAATCGTATCAGCACCAAAGATAGTAGCGCTTTTTTGTAATGCATCAAATTTAAATTTTTTTCAATGTTTGGCTTACATCTTAAAAGGTTTTGCAAAAAATATTGATTCTAGTTAAAAGAAATTACCGAAAATTGAGAGGTTTCAAGGAAAAATACTATCTTAATAAAAGGTAGTTTCCCATAAAAAACATTTCCAAACTTTTATTTCTCGATAAAAAAAATTAGCTTAGTTTAGTCTTTAAACTAACTAATAGCAAATAGAACCATTATCTCACTCTCTAAACAAAGTTTTATATGGAAATGAGTTCTACCTTAGAAATAAACAATTTCTCTAAAGTGCCCAAATACAAACAGGTCGTAGATAATATTTTGGCCGATATACATTTGGGAAAGTTTAAAAAAGGGCAAAAACTTCCCTCTATCAATGAAACTAGTTTTGAGTACCTGCTCTCGAGAGATACGGTAGAAAAAGCGTATAACGAATTGCGCAATAAAGGCATAATCGTATCTGTAAGGGGTAAAGGGTACTATATTAATGACACGCATAGCATAGGTAAAAAAAGAGTATTGCTTGTTTTTAATAAAGTGAGCGATTACAAAAAGCTTATTTATACCAACTTTATTAACAAGTTAAATGACAAGGTTGTCGTCGATTTAAAAATCCACAATGGGGATCTAGGCTTGTTCAAAGAATTTATTGAAGGCGATTTAGGCTCTTTTCATCACATTATCGTGCTCCCACAGTTCAATGCTAGCGATAAAGAAATAGCTGCCGTTTTAGGCAGCATACCGAAAGAAAAGCTAGTTATACTAGATTACGAGCCGGCTAAATTTCAAAGCTTTAACGCCAGTATTTATCAAGATTTTGAAAAAGACATTTATAATGCCCTCAAACAAGGCATGGCAGATTTTGATAAATACGAAGAGATCGAATTGGTTTTTCCCAATTGTAGTGATTCTTGTTATCCCAAGCAGATAAAAGACGGTTTTATTAATTTCTGCTTCCACCATAAGTTCGCCTTTTCTATTACTGATAAAGTAGAAGAACGCAAAGTAAAGAAAGGTAAATTACTACTGCTGATTGGAGAAAAAGATTTGATTGATGTAATCAAAATTTGCAATAAAAAGAAGCTTAAGATAGGTAAGGAGGTAGGAATCATTTCTTACAATGAAAACCCGATCAAAGAGATTTTATGCAATGGTATTAATGTGGTAACTACAGATTTTGATATGCTAACAGACCATATGGCCAACGTAGTTTTAAACAACAAAAGCTGTAGGATAGCCAACAGTTTCCATTACATCAAAAGAAATTCAGTTTAAGATTTTATCGATTTAAATAGATAATTTAGCTAGTACATTTTCATAAAAAGCGCCTTTGATAAGGGCGCTTTTTTATTGCAAAACATCTAGATGAGATTGCAGTTCCATAGCTCTTTTGCGCATTAAATCAGTAGTGGTAGTGGCCAAGAGAGAAATTTGATTGGCATATAACTTTTCGTTGAGTTCAAACTCAAGTTTTATAAGGGCTTCCCAGGCCAACTGTTGTTCTTTTAGTATGAGCTGTCCTTCTTCATCTAACTTGCCCAATAGTATCTGATAGACCCTATCTACCTCGGCTTTCCACTTCTGGTAACCCATAATTTCGCATTCCATGATCCCCAATTTACTAGGGTTATTATTATAACATTCTGAAATCTCTGCATCTATAGGATGCTGGGCCATAGCATCTATCTGTGCCATACTCTGAGTGTAAAAAAAGACGCTTGTGAAAATAAAAAATAGGTTAAAAAACAGTTTTCTCATGTATAGAAGGGTTTGATAATGCAGTAAAAAAAAGAAAAGGTTTTGGTAAACCAAAACCTTTCATTGAAAACCTTGAATGAGGCTTAATATTTAGATAAGTTTTTTTCTTTATGCTTTTTGATCTGCCTTCTCAAAGCCTCTATGGCCTCATCGGCAGCGGCCTCAAAAGAAGACGATTTTTCTTTAGCAAATAATGTTGTGCCAGGTAAGTTAAGCTTGATCTCTACCAGTTTGTTTTCTTTGGCGTGATCTCCTTTCTCCAATCTAAGAAAAACTTCACCATCCTGTATCCTGTCAAAAAATGTATCGAGCTTATCAGCCTTTTTTTGTATAAAATCGATAAGCTTTTGGTCTGCGGTGAAGTGCAAGGAATGCATTTGTAATTTCATAAATCTAGATTTTAATGTGTTAGAATGCTTAAATTGTAATTTTAAAAAAAATGATAAACGAGCCGTTTAGCACTTAAAATGTGTATGAAGTTGATAGTTTATGTTAGTTTTCATTGATGTTAAGACTTTGGATGCGTTTTATTAAAGATTTTTTTTAGGCGCCCAATTGAGTTATGGGTGTAGATTTGCGTAGCTGATAAATTGGCGTGGCCCAGCAAATCTTTAATGGCATTTAGCTCAGCTCCATTGTTTAAAAGATGCGTGGCAAAAGAATGTCTTAAAATATGTGGGCTCTTCTTTTCTGCCGAAGAGGCCTTGGTAAGGTAGTTTCGCACGATCTTTTGGATCATAGAGGGATATGCCTGCTTTCCCCTTGGCGTAGTGATCAGGTAATCGCCTTCGTCTTTTACGTGCTTTTCTAAGTACTGTTCTAACAAAAGCACGAGATCAAAATGAATCGGTATCAACCGCTCTTTGTCTCTTTTGCCCAATACCTTTAAATGTTTTCCGGTTAAACTGATATCGCCAACTTTTATGTTGATCAATTCTGAAAGTCTGATGCCTGTACCGTAAAAAAGTTCGATGACCAAACGGTCCCTTTCAGGATATTTACTTGTTGAAAAATTATCTATACTAAATAACTGAGGGATTTCTTGCTCTTTTACAAAGTGTGGTAATTTCTTAGAAACCTTAAGGGATTTTAATTTTTTTGTGGGCATTTCTTGTATAATATTCCTTTCTAAGAGATACCTGTAATAAGCATTGAGGCTGGCAATTTTTCTGTTTACCGATCTCGGCGATAGCTTTTGGTCTATGAGCGAGACCACCCAACCGCGTACCAACTCAAATTTTGCTTGCGAAATGTCAAAGGATTGATCTTCAGAAGTGCTTTGAGCCTCCACGGTAAAACAGTACTCTTCAAACTGTTCTAAATCTTTTTTATAAGCTCCCAAGGTATTGGTGCTGCTCCTCTTTTCGTATTGTAGGTAGTTTAAAAATTTTTTTATCATCAGTTGTCTTAGCTCAGTATTAATATATACGAAAAAAATGAAGCTTAGGATTGGTTCTCGTTATATTTCTAATATAAAAAAAAGACCACAAAAATCAATTTTTATGGTCTTCTTTATTACCCTTAATGTGGTTTAAAGCCAAATGTTGTTTTGAACAAACGAATATTAATAGTTTTCTTTAGCGTACATTTTTTGTTTGTACTCAGCTTTGATTTTTTGGTTTCTTCTCGCTACTGAAGGTTTTTCGTAAAAAGTTCTCGATCTTAGTTCTTTTAAAACTCCAGTTTTCTCAAATTTCTTTTTAAATCTTTTGAGTGCCTTATCTATTGATTCGTTGTCTTTAACTTTAATTATAAGCATTGTATGATAAATATTTTATGATTTTCAAACTAAACTGCAAAATTAAATTTAATATATCTGAAACACAAATCTATTGCTGAAATTATCTGTTGTATTTGCTGAATGGAAATTTTTTGGTCTTTACGCCCTAAAATCCCCTTTTATTAGTTAATTATTGAGATGAAATTGTAAATAGATTATTGATATTTGCCTATGCGGTTGCATATTTTGCATATTAAATCTTTAATCTTAGCTTTGTTAACAAATCCAATTTGAAATAATTTGATGGATAAATATTCTTACATAGCCAACGCACACGGCGCTTACATAGACGAGTTATACAAATCTTACAAGAACGACCCCGATTCGGTCGATGAAACCTGGAAATCCTTTTTTGAAGGTTTTGACTTTTCACTCCAAAAATACGGCGAAGATGGTGCCTCTATGGTGCCCGACGCAATGAGTGGAGACCAGCTAAAAAAAGAAATAGCCGTAAAAGAATTGATAAGCGCATACAGGCTCAGAGGCCATCTCGAGTCTACTACTAACCCGGTAAGGCAGCGACTAGACCGCAAGGCATTGCTAGAGCTAGAGCACTTCGGGCTTTCTAATGATGATTTAGATAAGGTCTTTTCTGCAGGTGAAGAATTAGGAATGGGCCCCACTACATTAGATGCTATTGTGAAAAGGCTGAGGGCCATTTACTGTGGCAATGTAGGATTTGAATTCTATTCTATAAGAGAGCCTGAGATTTACAACTGGTTCAAGAATAAGGTAGAGATAGAGTTTCCTTCTTTTAAATTGGATATTGAAGAAAAGAAACGCGTTCTGCAAAAGTTGAACGAAGCAGTAGTGTTCGAAAACTTTTTGCATACCAAGTTTGTAGGGCAGAAGCGCTTTTCTTTAGAAGGTGGAGAATCTACCATTCCGGCACTGGACGCCATAGTGAACAAAGGTGCCGAATTAGGTGCAAGCGAATTTATTATTGGCATGGCCCATAGAGGAAGGCTCAACGTTTTGGCAAATATAGTGGGCAAAACCTACGACGAGATCTTTAACGAGTTTGAAGGAGCAGCTCTGCCGGATGAGACCATGGGCGACGGCGATGTAAAATACCACATGGGATTTTCGTCTCAAGTAAAAACGTCAGCAGGTAAAGAAGTTACGCTTAACCTAATGCCTAATCCTTCGCATTTAGAGGCTGTAGATCCAGTAGTATTGGGCAATGCAAGAGCTAAATCAGATTTTATATACAGTAGCGATAAGTCAAAGCTTATCCCGATTTTAATACATGGTGATGCGGCATTGGCAGCACAGGGCATTGTTTATGAAACAGTGCAGATGTCTAACCTCAATGGTTATACAGTGGGTGGTACCATTCATTTTGTAATCAATAACCAAGTCGGGTTCACTACAGATTTTCACGATGCACGCTCTAGTATCTATTCAACAGATATTTCTCAAATAATAGAGGCGCCAGAAATTCATGTAAATGGAGATGATCCAGAAGCTGTACTTTTTGCGGTGAGCCTCGCTGTAGAGTTTAGGCAAAAATTTAACCGCGACATTTTTATTGATATGGTTTGCTATCGCAGACATGGACATAATGAAAGCGACGAACCTAAGTTTACCCAGCCTAAGCTTTACAATATAATTTCTAAGCATCCTAATCCTAGAGAAATATACTCCGAAAAGCTGATCGCACAAGGTGAGTTAGAGGCCAAGGTGGCCAAGTCAATGGAGAAGGAGTTTAAGAAATTGCTTAACGAAAGATTGCAAGAGGTAAAACAAAACCCTCTGCCTTACAAGCGGCAGGTTCTGGAGTCTCAATGGAGGGAGATGAGGTCTTCTAAACCAGAAGACTTTGAGCAATCTCCAGATACTTCTATCAAACTAGAGACTGCATTAAAAGTGGCCGATGCATTGACCAATGTGCCAAAGGGTTTTAAACCGCTAAGACAGATAGAAAAGTTGTTGAAGGAGCGAAAGCAAATGTTTTTTGAGCAAAAGAAATTGAACTGGGCCGCGGCAGAACTATTGGCATATGGTTCTATCTTGCTCGAAAATAAAATAGTGCGTATGAGTGGGCAAGATATAGAAAGGGGCACTTTCTCGCACAGGCATTCTATTTTAAATGATGCAGAGACAAATGAAAGGTATTGCAACCTTTGTAACATAGATAAAGGCAACCAAGCGCCATTTATGATTTACAATTCATTATTGTCTGAATATGGCGTTCTTGGCTTTGAGTTTGGTTACTCTATGGCAAACCCCAATGCTCTGGTAATTTGGGAGGCGCAGTTCGGTGATTTTGCCAATGGTGCACAAGTTGCAATTGATCAGTTTATCAGTAGTGCTGAGTCTAAATGGCAACGTATGAGCGGCTTGGTTATGCTACTGCCTCACGGTTATGAAGGCCAAGGGCCAGAGCACTCCAATGCAAGGCCTGAGCGCTTTTTACAGCTATCGGCCGAGTATAATATGGTGGTAGTCAATATAACTACGCCTGCTAACTTCTTCCATTTATTGAGAAGACAGGTAAGTTGGGATTTTAGGAAACCCTGCGTTGTAATGAGCCCTAAATCTTTGTTGAGGCATCCTGCTGTGGTTTCTCCTTTAGATGATTTCACCAAAGGTTCTTTTAAAGAAGTAATTGAAGACGATTACGCCAAACCTTACAATAAGGTAGAAAAAGTTCTGATGTGTTCAGGAAAAATCTACTTCGACCTGCTTGAAAAGCAAGAAGAAGAAAAGCGTAAAGATGTGGCGGTTATCAGGATAGAGCAATTACATCCATTCCCAGAAAACCAGCTTGAGAAAATCCTTGCTAAGTATAAGAACATGAAAAAGTTGATTTGGGTGCAAGAAGAGCCTGTAAATATGGGATATTGGACATTCCTCTTAAGAACTTATTACAAGCGTAAAGATTTAGAAATTGTGGCTAGAAAGCCAAGTGCATCCCCTGCTACAGGCTATCCTAAAATGCACAAAGAAGAACAGCAGAAAATCGTAAATGCTGCTTTCAATAGATAAATTTTATGTATCACCTTATTAATCAATATCAACCTTTTTATAAATAAAATTATGAGCCTAGAAGTAAAGGTGCCCGCAGTTGGAGAATCGATCAACGAAGTAACCATTGCCCAATGGTTAAAAAAAGATGGTGAATTTGTAGAAGAAGATGATGTGCTCTGCGAACTAGAATCAGATAAAGCCACTTTTGAGCTGAATGCGGAAGCAACAGGTACTTTAAAAGTACTTGTAGAAGAAGGGGAGACCATTGATATCGGTACAAAGATTTGTGAAATTGTTCCTTCTGAGGGCAGTGGTGAGAGCGAAGAAACTCCTAATAAAGAGGAAAAGAAAGAAGAATCAAGTTCTGCTGTCGCTGAGAAATCAGTCGCTGAGAAATCAGTCGCTGAGGAATCAGTCGCTGAGGAATCAGGAGAAGAAGTGTCTATGGTAGTACCTGCAGTTGGCGAATCGATCAACGAAGTTACTATTGCTTCTTGGTTAAAAGAAGATGGCGATTTTGTAGAAGAAGAAGAGGTGCTCTGCGAAATAGAGTCTGACAAAGCTACTTTTGAATTGGCTGCAGAAAATACAGGATACTTAAGCATTGTTGCCAAAGAAGGAGAAACGCTCAACATTGGCGATCTGATCTGTAAGATAAAAGTTGCAGAAGGGCAGCCTGAGAGTGCCTCTTCCTCCAATGGTAAGTCTACAGAAAATAATAAGTCAGCAGAGACAAGTACTCATAGTGCTACTGAAAATGGTTATGCAGCAGGGCATCCATCGCCCGCAGCGGCCAAAGTATTGGCTGAAAGGGGCATAGAGGCTTCTCAGGTAAAAGGCACTGGAGTCGGTGGTAGGATCACTAAAGAGGATGCCATGAAGGCCGAAAAGCAAGCGGCTCCTACTAAGCAAGAAACGCCTAAAAAAGAAGAAAAACAGCAGCAAGAGAGCGTAGGTCAGGGTTCAGGCAACCGAGAAGAGGAACGCAAGAAAATGTCTTCTTTAAGAAAAACAGTTTCTAAAAGACTCGTCTCCGTTAAGAATGAAACGGCCATGCTCACCACTTTTAATGAAGTGGACATGAAGCCCATCATGGATATTAGGAAGAAGTACAAAGAATCTTTTAAAGAAAAGCACGGCGTAGGCTTAGGTTTTATGTCTTTCTTCACCAAGGCAGTTTGCGAAGCATTAAAAGAGTGGCCTGCCGTAAATGCCAAAATAGACGGTGACGAAATGATTTACCACAATTATTGCGACATCTCTATTGCAGTTTCTGCGCCTAAAGGCTTGGTGGTACCGGTCATAAGAAATGCAGAATCTATGACTTTTAATGAGATTGAAGGTGAAGTTATTCGGCTAGCTACAAAAGCAAGAGATAATAAGTTGACCATTCCTGAAATGACAGGAGGTACCTTTACCATTACCAACGGAGGTGTTTTTGGCTCAATGCTTTCTACTCCTATTATTAATGCGCCACAATCAGCAATTTTGGGTATGCACAATATTGTGGAAAGGGCCGTGGTCGTAAACGGAGAAGTGGTGGTAAGGCCTATGATGTACGTAGCACTTTCTTATGACCACAGAATAATCGATGGTAGAGAATCGGTGAGTTTCTTAGTTAAAGTAAAACAGCTCTTAGAAGACCCTGTTCGGTTAATGTTAGGAGTTTAAGTCAACATTTAGCTTTACCGAACCAAATGTAGGTAAAGCTAATTTTTTTCATTTACCTTTTTACAGAAAATTCAACAACCTATAACTTTTCAACAATAACATGGAGTACGATTTAACAGTAATTGGTTCTGGCCCAGGAGGTTATGTGGCGGCCATAAGGGCTGCACAGCTAGGAATGAAAACAGCAATTATAGAAAAGTACGATACACTCGGAGGTACTTGCTTAAATGTAGGCTGCATTCCATCTAAAGCCTTGTTAGATTCTTCAGAACATTATCACAATGCCGTGCATAATTTTAAAGAGCACGGGATTGATGTTAAAAGCCCTAAGGTAGATTTGCCCCAAATGATAAAGCGCAAAGACCAAGTGGTAAAACAGACATGCGATGGTGTTGAATTTCTAATGAAAAAAAATAAGATAACCGTTCACCATGGTGTCGGTTCTTTTGTAGATAAAAATACTATAAAAATAACTGCAAAAGATGGTAAGGAAACCGAAATAAAAACGGATAAGACCATTATTGCCACAGGCTCAAAACCTATTATCATACCCGGTGTTGACTATGACAAAAAAAGGGTCATTACCTCAACTGAAGCCTTAGACCTACAAGAAGTACCCAAAGAAATGATTGTTATTGGAGGTGGAATCATAGGCATGGAGCTGGGATCAGTTTATGGCAGAATGGGTACCAAAGTAACAGTAATAGAGTATTTGGATACGCTAATCCCAGGAATGGATAGAACACTCGGCAAAGAGTTGCAAAAATCTTTGAAGAAGCTAGGTTTTGAATTCCATTTTAAAACCAAGGTTACCAGCGCTAAGACCAAAGGCAAACAGGTTATAGTAGAAGCTGAAACACAAAAAGGAGAAAAGAAAGAATTTAAGGCAGATTATTGTTTGGTAGCTGTTGGTAGAAAAGCCTATACCGAAGGTTTAGGATTAGAAAATATCGGTTTATCAACCGATGATAGAGGAAGGGTTGAGGTGAATGATAAACTTGAAACTAAAATCCCTGGCATTTACGCCATAGGCGATGTTGTAAAGGGCACTATGCTTGCTCATAAGGCAGAAGAAGAAGGCGTTTTCGTAGCTGAGAGCATTGCAGGGCACAAACCGCACATCAATTACAATTTGATTCCCGGTGTGGTGTACACTTGGCCTGAAGCAGCAGGAGTAGGTTATACAGAAGATCAACTAAAAGAACAGGGTAAAAAATACAAGTCGGGCTCTTTTCCTATGAGGGCATTGGGCAGGGCTCGCGCAAGTATGGACATTGAAGGTTTGATCAAAGTATTGGCCGATGCAGAAACCGACGAAATATTGGGCGTGCACATGATAGGGCCTAGGGTAGCCGATCTTATAGCTGAAGCTGTGGTTGCAATGGAATATAGGGCTTCTGCAGAAGACATAGCCCGTATGTCTCATGCGCACCCGACATACACCGAGGCGATGAAGGAAGCTTGTATGGCCGCAACCGAAAATAGAGCCCTGCACATATAGCGATGACATTAAGCTAGACAAATACTTTTTTCTAAGTATAAAAATAGCCCGATTTTAATGATAAATAAATCGGGCTTTTGCAATTATTTGGAGCCAACTTTGTTATAATTTTGATTGTTTGACTTTTTTACCTAAAGCAATTTTTTAGGATTTTTTTATTCAATTTATGGGCACTCTCAGAAAAATTTCATCAGCAGCAAGAGATATTTACGGTTGTTCTGAAGCAAGTGAAGATACTTGGGTCAACTATGCCTACGCCTTGCTTTGCATAGCCGGTGGTGATGGTGAGGTTTCTGAAGCAGAAATCAATTGGTTGCTAGAAGATTTTTCAGAATTGATCGATGCTCATGAAAACTTTGCACGAGCTATAAAATCCTTCGATTACAAGAATGCAGTGCTTTCTGAAATTATTGGGAAAATTGAATTTCAAGAAAAAATCAATTACAAAAGAGCGCTCCTTTATGATGCCATAAAAATGTCTCATGCAGATAGCCTCTATTCAGAAGATGAGCGTGAGGCCGTAAAAAAGTTTGCGGAAATATTAGAGATACCAGAATATATGGCAAAAACCATAGAGGGGTTGGTTAATACAGAAAATTCTATAGAGGCAACACGAAGGTCTATTTTTGAATTGGACGACAAAAAAATTCCAGATTCTGAAGATAAAGTGAGGAAGACCACACGTTTTGTGCAGCATACTTACGGTTTGCAAGAAACCTCTGACGAAATTGATTTGAATTATGGTTTTGCACTTATGTGCATTGCCGGTGCCGATGGAGAAGTATCTAAGGAAGAGGTGGCTTGGTACAAAGATTTTTTTGCTCACTTTTCGCATATCAAGAAAGATATTGTAGATAAAGTGGTTGCCGTTGATTTTAAATCTCTACAACTCAAAGATATTTTAGAAAAATTACCTCACAGTATGTCTTTGAGTTT
Organism: uncultured Thalassovita sp.; assembly: GCA_937129345.1. Taxonomy (GTDB): domain Bacteria; phylum Bacteroidota; class Bacteroidia; order Cytophagales; family Flammeovirgaceae; genus Chondrinema. The sequence continues at coordinate 13,837 of CAKZMZ010000257.1, forward strand.
TTCTAAGACACTGATTTACAACGCTATAAAAATGGCTCGTGCAGACGGTCACTATCCTGCTGAAGAGAAAGAGGCTGTGGCTAGAGTTGCAGAAATCTTAGAGGTTCCGCCTAATATTTCAAGCACTTTAGATTACCTGATAGATGCCGAAGAAAAAGTGAACCAAATGAGGCGAACGCTATTCGAACTCGAGTGAAAGTAAGCTGACTTATGCAGTCTACATTTTCATCTCTATTTGGATATTGCAACTCTTCGATTATTACTTCACTTTATTTTGTAAAATACGTGTTTAGTACCTGTACGTAGCCTGCGGTATGCAACATGCGATGTGCAACATGCGATACACGCCAAGCAAAACGCGCTATGTACATCATTACCAGTTAATAGTAAAAAAAACCATTGGCTAGTTTTGTCTTTAAGTAGGAGTTACACAAAAACTTTGTATAAATTATATATTTAAAGTCGCTTACCTTGGGCAACCTTGGGCAA
>CAKZMZ010000258.1 GCA_937129345.1 uncultured Thalassovita sp.
TGGTATCGCTTACCGTAAGATTAACATCGTAAATTCCGGGAGTATTATAAGTATGAAAAGGCGCAATCAATGAATCTGCCGTAGCCAATCCACTTAAAGTGGTGCCATCTCCAAAATCCCAAGTTACTTGTTGGTTAGGGAAAATGATGTTAGAAACATTCTCAAAAGTAGTGAAAAGCGGTGCACAGCCAAAATTATCGCCAGTTAAAGCCAGTTCAGGTTCCAATTCAGCTATGACTACATAAGCAGGTTCATTAAGTGTAATCGCACAACCCTCGTCCAAATCGGTTATTGTCAAAGAGACATCATAAATACCTGTCTCTGTATAAGTGTGTTCTGGATTTTGCAGGTCAGACGTGGTGCCATCTCCAAAACTCCAAGCATATTCATAGTTGCCTACATCATGGGTAGCTTCAAACTGTATGGTATTGGGTAAATTACAGGTCTGTCGCTGACCTGTAGAATTAAAAGTTAGATTGAAGCCCTCTCCCACTACAATATCTTGATTAAGTGTGGTTGTTACCGCGCAGCCTTCTTCATCGGTTACGGTTAGAGTTACATTATATGTGCCGGGCGTGTCATATGTATGCGTAAGCGTAGGTTGATTTGAAACGGTGCCATCGCCCAAAACCCAAAAGTAAGTAAGTGCTCCACCTTCGGGGTCGTTAGAAGCCGTTCCATCAAAATTTACCTGTACAGGTGCCAGTTGGCAAGTGCCTGTATTTAGACCTGTAACATTAATGATGGCTTCGGGCGGAGTTCTTACAGTAGCAGTTGCAGTTAGATTGAATGGATTGCCGTTGCTGAAATTTCCTGTTGCGGTAATGGTGTAATCTCCTGGAGCAGAATAAAGTGCTTCGGGATTTAAAATGACTGAATTATCTAGTGCTCCTCTTCCTAGATTCCAAGTAACATCAGTAACAGTCACATTCGGATCACCGGTATCTATTCTAAAACTAGCCCTCAAAAAACCGCATCCATCTGGCACCTCATTTACCACAATATTTTGTGATAAAGCATTAAAAACCAGAAATAAATTGCATAGCAGGTAAAAAGAGAAAAATCGATATTTTCTAAAAATAAAATTCATTAAAAACAGGAATGTTATTTGCAACTGTTTACATGTAATATTTGTCTCAAAAAATGAACCGAAAGTAAACTATCAGAGTTTTACTTTACCTTCGGAGAGCTAACAAATTAACTTCAATTATAGTTGAGCATTCTGTTACAAAATAATTTTTATCCTATAAATTTATGGCATTGATGGCAAACTGCCAGCATACTCGGTAATAAAACAGAATATATGTTTGGATTGCGTAAAGTTAAATTTATTACATTTTTTTTTATCATTCTCAGCATAAAGCTACATGCTCAGAATATAGTAACATATGCCGGCAATACTAGAGCAGAGAGATTCTATTCTGTAATAGAGCTATCAGATGGTACTTACGTGGTAAGTGGCGCGGCCAAAGACCTCGACTGGGTCACGGGCAATCCCAACTTCGTTCAAATCGCTCCACAAACCATAGATAATAATGGCGTTAACGCGAGGGATGTGAACGTTCCTTTTTTGCTGCATATCAGTAATGATTTACAGCAAATCTTAAATGTGGTCTCCATGCCTGCTGGCGCCGCTATAGATTTTAAACACATCAAACTAGATACCCCACCGGGTGCAACAGGCAACATTTATGTTTCAGGCACTACAGCCGATGGTTATTTTTTGGCCAGGCTCAACAATAATTTTGTAAACGGCATACCCAATGCCTTTGATTGGACATGGAACGTAGAAGCCTTGGGCTCACACAGAACCCGACAGCCTTGGGATGTTGGCGGAGATGGCAAAGTGGTATATGCCTCAGGCACTCCTGATGCCTACGATTTTGCAGCCGTATATCGCCTCAGAGCCGATGGCAGCGCAAGAGATGTCGTAGAAAATTGGCGTTTTCATGCAGGTAGGGATGCAAGAGATGGTACCGAAGTTTCCGGCATGTGGACGCCGGCATTCTCCAATAATCAAGTAATCCCAGAATACAGTGGCGTGGTTTTTAAAGCAGATACGCGCTGTTCTTTGCGTTCTTGGACACGTGAAGAATATGAAGCGGTCATTCCCGATGGCAACGGTGGTACCAAACAAGGGCAATGGCCTATGGATGTTTTCTACTCTAGCGCATGTGACATAGAAAGGCCCCAAGCCACTATGAGCATGGGTGGCTATACAGGTTACATCTTAGGCGATAAAGACACCCACAGAATAGGCGCAATCGCAGTGGATAAAACCAATAACCATATTTACATTGGCGCGAGTATCAATTCTGTAACCGAAGCTGGCCAACCCGATTTTGAGCCTTTTGTAATTGCTTATACCGACAGAGGCACCAAAAAGTGGTGGAGCCGACTATACACAGAAACTCCCGACCAATCGCCTCCTGATCAATATGTAGATGGCTTGGCAATAGACTATGCACTAGGCGCAGTGGTTGTGGTAGGCAGACAGCATGGCAATAATGTAGAAGCTTTTTGGGCAGGCAATGATGTGCAAAATAATGTCTTACATCCGCCAGGTACACCTACTTTTCACTCTGCTTTTACAGGAACCAATGGAGATATCGATGTTTCTTGGCTTGGCAAATTAAGGGCAAGTAATGGAGATTTGTTGTACAGTGCTTATGTAGCGGGTTATAATGGCGGCGGTGCCTTGGGAGCACCCTATGCCGACCCTGAATTAGACGGCTGGCCCAACCACAATGCAGGCAACGCTGATCTTAATACGGCAAATGTAGATATCAATGTTTATGTAGATGGCGGTGGAAATGTGTATACGCTTACCACGGCAAGGGCCTTTGTTACAACAGCCAATGCTTACCAAAAACATCAGCTCCCCGCCAATGGACCATCGGCTTGGGCCGCCAACGTTCGTGTTTACACACCCGATTTAAGAGGTTTGGTATACAGTTCCGCACTCACAGGCGTCAATCCCGCAGCGGGCACAGGTGGTGGCAATACGGCACTACATGGTGTTTTTCCGGTATTAAATGGTGTCATTATTACAGGATATCATTTTGCCAGCAATAATGGGCAAGCTATAGGTACGACCATTCCCACAGCCAATATTCCACCTTGGGGCGTGAATCCACCTAGTGGAGAAAGTGCTATTTTGGCTAGGCTTAGCTATTCCAATGTTGAAGCTATTTTTAACATGACACCTCCATTGGGTAACTGCGTTGGGCAAACTACGGTGGTAAGAGACTCCAGTTATACCATTGGCGGAGAAATCAATTCTTGGTTGTGGAATTTTGGTGAGGATGCCAATCCGGCTACGGCTACTACCCAAGGCCCACATGAAGTAGTGTGGAATACCGCTGGAGAAAAAACAGTCAGTTTAATAGTAGGAAATACTTTGGGTGATACCGATACTTCTGAAGTGACTTATCAGGTTTTTCCCGCACCTTCGGCTGAAATTACTTCGAATCCAACCAATGGCAATTTAGACCCGGCACCAATAACGGTATCTTTATCTCCAACTGAAAACGTCAATGTTGATTACCAGTATTTGTGGGAAATTGACGACCCGGTAGAGGGTACGGTCACTTATACTGATGCAGAACCAAACCATGAATTTTTAACCTCAGGCGACTATCAGGTAAGGTTGACCGTGACCAATGGTACATGTACGGTAACTGACTCCGTTTTATTAAATGTAACTGGTGGACCAGGCCCAATAGATCCTGAATTTACCTTAAGTCAAGAAGGGGTTTGCTTGAGCCAACCGGTAACTTTTGAGCAAGTAAGCGATACCAATGTAGTGAGTTGGGATTGGGCATTTGGAGAAGGCGCCTCGCCTGCTACAGCCAATACTGCTGGCCCCCATGAAGTCATTTATTCTACGCCCGGGCTAAAAACTGCAAGACTTACCGTAAGCAACGGTGTAATTGAGCAAACCTATTTATTTGAATTTGAGGTCTCTCTTTCACCAAATCCACAATTTAACGTTAATGGAGATTTGAATAATATCCCTACTCCTATTCAATTCACTCCTGCAGAAGGCCCAGGCAATACCTTCGAGTGGAACTTTGGTAATCCCTTTGATTCAGCGGGCACCGTTTCCACCGAGCGAGCACCCACTTACGTTTATGAAAATGGGGGTAATTATATGGTGTCGCTTACCGTAACAAATCCTGCAGGTTGTTCGGTCAGTACTTTCGATTCTCTAAGTATTGAAGGTGGTATAGATACGGTTTTTGCAGATTTTACGATTGTTCCTTCCACTCAAACCTGTGTTAACAATACCATTACTTTAACTGACATGTCTCGAGGTTATGAAAGTAACGAAAGGCTTTGGTATTTTGATGATCCTGATGTTGTAATTGAAGGCGATACTGCCCAGTCAGGCTCGCCTTGGTCTAGTCCGGGACCAGTTAATGTATATTGGACTACTCCCGGTACAAAAAGAGTCACTTTGCAAGTCGTGGGCAACAATGGCCCTGATGACACTAAGTATGCATCTCAGGTATTTGAGGTCTTCCCTTACCCCAACGCCAATTTTGATGTTGAAACAGATACTTGCAATTCTTTAGAAGCTCTTTTTACTGCCAATCAAACCAATGGCAATTATTATGAATGGGATTTTGGAGACGGCAGTCCTTCTGTTAATGCCTCGGTCATACAGCATACATACCCCGCTCCCGGGCAATATACCGTTACGTTAACGGTTGTTAATAACGGTTGTAGATCAGTGGCTACCAGAATAGTTAACATTGGTGATTGTGAAGAACCATTATATACAGCCGGCGTTATATCGAGGGCTGCAAGAGCGGATTGTGCTTCTCAACGCTATTATTTTGAAGATGCCTCACAAGGTACCTTCACCAGTTGGGAGTGGGATTTCGGAGCAGGTGCCTTACCGGCAACTGCAAGTGGTCCTGGTCCACATGAGGTACTAATAGACCCAAGTGTGCCAAGACCTGTAACAATCACATTAACTGTTACAGATGAATCGGGTAATACTCAGGTAATAACAACGGAAATTGATCAATAACACTAACTAAACTGAATACAAAATACATGTTTACAGAGCTTTCAACTAGCTTATATTACCAATCAATAAAGTTAATATGCAGAATTACAGCTGTCGTGATTTTGTGTTCAGTTGGTTATTATGCTAAAGCACAAGACCCTCAGTTTACTCAATTCTATGCAGCACCTTTATACCTGAACCCAGCTTTTACTGGTTCAACAGGTGAAGGTAGAATCATAGCCAACTATCGAAACCAATGGCCAGGCATCAATGCCAATTTTGTAACTTATGCGGCCTCATATGACCAATATTTTCCTGCAATAAAAAGTGGTATTGGCGTAATGCTAAAAAGAGATGAACAAGGTGGTGGTGCCAGCTCTCCTTTTGTTTCTAATGACGTAAACCTTTTTTATTCGTATCTCATCCCTATTAACGAATCGTTTTCAATCTCAGCAGGACTCCAAGTGGGTTATGGATTGAGAGATTTAAATTTTGGCAACTTTTTATTTGGAGATCAATTAGATGAAAACGGCCCTTTAGGCACGCCAACCGGCGAAACGTTTGCCAGCGACCAAATTGGCTATTTAGATGTTTCATCAGGCGTTGTACTTTTTTCAAATAACCTTTGGGTTGGTTTTGCAGCGCATCATCTTAATGAACCTAACTTATCCTTCTTAGGAGATGATGACCCTCTGCCCAGAACACACAATATCCATGCAGGTTATAAAATACCTTTAAGGCAAGTAAGACGCGGAAGAGGAAGAAATCGCAATGTGGTGGAGCAAAGCATTACGCCGGTAATCCATTACAAATCTCAAGGTAGGGCCGATCAATTAAGTATCGGTGCTTATATGAATTATGATCCTTTGGTGGTTGGTTTTTGGTATAGAGGCTTACCTATAAAAGAATTTGAAAACGCAGGTATTAATCAAGATGCCATTGCTGCTTTAATAGGTTTTAATTTAAATAACCTTAGCATAGGTTATAGCTATGACTACACCATTTCGGGACTAAACAATGCCAATACATTTGGCGCACATGAAATCTCCCTCACTTATCATATCAAATACAAAGAAAAAGGACGTAAGAAAGGCTTTGGCTATCCGCAGGTAATCTGCCCTAACCCATGGAAAAAATATCAGAAGTTAAAATACGAACACACCAAGCCTTTCAATAAATAGTAACTGTTGATCAAGCTTGCATTTTTTCTACTTTAATGTATTTGAAAAGAACTTCATCTAAGTTATGTAATGCCTTAGCGTAGCTTTTTTCAAAATGCTCCATCTTCAATTTTATCTGCTCAAATACTTCAACATAATGGTGATGATCTGCAAAGGTATGGTGTTGATGGTAGTCTGCCAGCTTATGTTCTAAAGAATTGATGTGTTCTTTAAGCTGTACCAACTCATCGCGTTTGAGGGCAAGTTGCATCTCTTTGGTAATGAGCAGTCTTACATTTTCCATATCTCTATTATCAACCAGTACCTTGGTTACATGATCGATATAAAGTGTGGCTTCTCTCTTGTAGAATAGGATTCTATTAAGCCACACTCTTGTATAAAAATGGATTTCTTTAACAGTCATATACTGCATAGTTGATAATTTTAAATTCCATTACATCAGTTCTTGGCATCTTCTCACTACCAAAATAGGATTAGTATTATTTAATGATAAGAGCTTTTCGGTTACGCTACCCATTAAGAAAGAATCCCACGCTGAGTGGCCTTTTGCACCGACTACAGCCAAATCCGCTGCTTCTTTCAATAGATAATCGTTGATGTATTTGGCTGTTCTACCAGATGCGTTTTCTAAAAATACAGGATTGATACTCTCTTTATTTAGTCCTTCTTTCTCTAGATACTCATTGAAAGACTTTTCTTTAAATACGAGAACGTTTTTCACCAACTCTCTGTAATTGATATTGATTTCATAGTTATTGAACAATGGCACATCAAATACATGTAGGGCAGTTAAGTTACTATCACTTATTTCTTTTTTCATGCTCAAAGCAGCTTTGAGGGCATAATCTGCATTCCCAGAAAAATCGAAAGGGATTATAATGTTTTTAAGTGGCAAGTTGGCATTTTCTGGTACAAACATTACCGAACAGCCAGCTTCTCTTGCCAGTTTGTTGCCTGTAATTCCGCTGCCGTCAGATATTTTTTTGTTGCCCACTAAAATCAAATCTATTTTTTTGACTCTAGACCAATGCAAAAGCTCATTTAAAGGCCTGCCTTCTGCAATCTCTACTTTCATCACCCTGTCGTTCCAGTTGCCAAAAAACTTTTTCACTTCTTTGGTGATACTTTTTTTCAGTAACTCGTCTTTTGGTGTTGCTACAGTGGTTTGAGTACCAGCATTTTCGAAATTTAAGTAGTCTGGCATTTCCAAGTTCCTGTCGATGTGCACGAAGTACATCATCTGAGGATTGACCAATTTTTTAATGTAATTGGCAAAACGGAGCACTTCTCTGTCAAAATAAGTGTGGTCAAGCGCGACCATGATTCTATTAAAAATTTCCATGGCTATTGTGTTAAGGTGAACAATCGCGGATCAGATGATAGAATAAAGCTATGTTTTATCAAAGCAACATCCTATGAGCAAAGTCATCTCATTCCAATAAAAATCATCAAAATCGAAATTTATTGAGAAAATACGTGTGCGCGCTCTAATTTTTCAGAGCAAGGATTAAAACTTAAGAAGTGCATAGCCCTTCAATTGATATTCGGTTAAAATGGTGAGTGCAGAAACCGAAATGTCAACGTCCGGATGGAGCTCTTTGGAATCGAAACCTCTAACGATAAGCGATTGCCCACAAACATAGATATTTACACCTGCCTTGCTCAAAGCACTGATCAAATCCTTATTGGGGTTCTTAACTTTATTGATGCGTTTATAGGCTTTGTCGTTAAGCATGTTTACCGCGGCCTTAGAATGCACAACGGCGATAATATCCATATTTTCTTTAGGCACACCCGAAGCTACGTGCAGGTTAAACATACGCGCAATGTTGTTCAAAGCAAAATTGACCTCTTTGGGGCTTGCAGAACCAATGGTAACATCAATGACTATTTTATAAGTCAAAGAAGTATCAGGCGACATATCTGGATTTTCAATTTGATAAATTGCACCAAAACCGGGCACAGCAGGAGAAATGGCTTCTTGTGCTTTTACAGCCAAAGGCATTATAAAAAAGCAGAAAAAGATCGGTAATAGACTACGTTTCATTTTAAGATTCCTAATTCTTTTGAGATTTTGTTTCTTTCCGCATCAAAGGGTTTTTGCCAATTGGGTTGATCGTTTGCATCCCAACATTTTACAGGTATAAAATCTAGTTTAGATAAACTCTGTAGCAGTCTTTGTTCTTCTGCGGGCTCCCTCAAAAATAAGAAGGGATTTCTAAATTTTTGGCTTTTCTTTAATTGATGATACTTTCTATCATTTTTTAATATCAAATCTCCTAGTTCTTTGCCCCTCTTGTGCATCCTTTTAAGAAAAGACAGACTGAAAGGCCCTACCTGCTCTCTATCTATTTGCTTCTTTTTTACCCACTTAGCCCAATCAAAGCCATAAGTAAAATCGTGTAAGTATCTAAATTTTATTGTAGAATGCTTACCGAATAATTTGAGTAGCCCCATCAAAACATCCATGTATTCTATAAGATACTCACTTGGCTTTACTGCTTGTTCAATTTCAGTGTAGGCGCTAAAAAAAAGATGGTCTGTATCCCAGAAAATATTCTCTGGAAAATGATATAACTTTGCCCTACTCAACTCAAAAAAGTACTCGCAATAGCTATCCAAAAGCGATGTGTTTTCTGCACGTTCGTATAAAGAGGCACCAAGCATATAGAAGCCAGTTGCCCTATCTTTTGATAAATCAAGGGACTTTCTCTCAATCTGATGCTCTGCGAAGAACGCATCGGTTTCTCTACAAAATTTTGCAGCCTTGGTCTTTTCAAATTTCATAATTGACGCTTTCCCTAATGTTCCCTAGCTCGGTATTATAGTGCAAAGTAAGTATTTCAAGCTAAAACAAAGGCAGTAATTCTTATTATTAGATCATTTATTTTGTCGTTGCTTTTTTATCGATAAATAATACAGCCCATGACTTAAATCATGGGCTAAGGCTAAAATGATCATTAATTTGAAATCAATAAATACTTATAAAAAGCATGCAAGCTGTAATGGTCGCACTCCACCAAATGGCTTGGTGTAGATAAAGCTTGTATACTTTCTGATGTTTAAAGGCATTGCTCACTGCCAGTTTCGAAACTTTACGCATTTTTAGATAAAAATAAATTACCAGCAATTGTACCAGTCCCAAAACACTCGCAGGAAAAGGGGCATAGCCTAACTTAGCCAAGAGCAATGCCAAGAGTACAGAAATGGGCACCAAAGCCTCTATAAATCGCCGAGCTAACTTATTACCAAAGCGAGTTACAAAGGTATTTTTGCCGCCGGCTATATCGCTTTTTTCATCGCTAAGGCCAGATGCAATAGCACTTGACAAGGCTAGTAGCGCAAAGGGAAGCAGAATGGCATAAAGCTTTTCTGTGATCAAAACTCCCGATTGCAATAAAGCCATAAATAAAGGTAAAAATACGCCAACGCCTAGCATTTCAAGTATCTCACCTCCTCCCCTATAATTAAGCTTAATTGGCGGCAGTGTGTAAACGATAAAGGTAACACAACAAATTGCACCAAAATAAAAAGCTTTCTCTGCATTGGCCACAAAAAAACCGGCCACTACAACGCCTGCAAAACCGAGTATGCCTGCAGCTATTCCCCCGGTTAATAATTGCCTAGCCGTTAAGATATTGTCGGGTATGGTTTTGGGCGAGCAACCATCGGGGAACATCTCTCTTTTGATTTTATCTACCCTTTGATCGCCCCAATCATTCATATATACAATAAAAACAACGCCAGCGATCACTGCTAAAAAAGTAAAA
>CAKZMZ010000259.1 GCA_937129345.1 uncultured Thalassovita sp.
TCGCCATCTCCCTCAGAAATTATTTCATATTGTAGGCCGCTTTCTGTAGTAATAATACCTTCTTTTTGCTTGTTTTTAGCTAAAAAGGCTTCACCCTCGCTTCTTAGTGCCGCCGAACGCTTTTCAGAGACTTCGTTTAAAAAAGTTTTGATCATGGCGCCAGCTTCCATGGGTTCCATTTTTTCTTCTCCATTCTTTACATCTAAAAATGCTTGCTGAAAGCTTGGTACATGCAAAGAATCGATAAAACCTTGTTGTTTGATGTTTGAGGCGATGTTCATGGCCAAGGCATAGCTTATTTGGTGCATGGCCACATTAAAATCGGTAGCTTCTTTTTGTAGGCTATCTTCTAGTGTGTTTATTCTTGATTTCGCTTCTGCCAACTCTGCCCTTAATTGTTTCTTAGATTGCGCAGTGGCAGTTTGGGACAGTATGGCCACGGAAAACACGCAATAAAAAAATATAGATGTATAGAATTTCATTATTAGAAATGTTTGAGCAAGCTTACTGATTGGGAAGAAAAAATATCGGCTTGCTGTTAAAATTAAAATTTAATTCTTGTGCAAAAAATCACTGCTAAAACTGCGAATATAAAGCGAGGAGCATTGCAATATTATAAAAATAGTGGGTTTATTTGTGTTTTACTTTCTAATCCCAAGCGGAGCAAGTAAAAAAGGCTCCTAACAAAAAAAAGCCACAGGTTATGTGGCTTTTTGGGAGAGTTACATTTAAGTTTATTTCTTTTTGTAACGCTGATTAAATTTCTCAACCCTACCTGCACGGCTAACAAATGTATTTTTACCAGTGTAAAAAGGATGAGAAGCAGAGCTTATCTCTACTTTTACCAAAGGGTAAGTGTTGCCATCTTCCCACTCAATGGTGTCTGCTGTACTTACAGTTGAGCGGGTCAAAAATTTAAAATCGCTACTTAAGTCTTGGAAAACTACGTCTCTGTATTCAGGATGGATATCTTTTTTCATAATATATTAATTAAAATCGAATGCCTTACTTTTTTGGGAATGCAAAGATAATGAAAATCAATTTTATACAAAACGGCTGTAATGATAATTTAAGGTGGGCAACTTGTTTAAAAGCTTTTTTTTCATTGTCGGCTTACAAAAAAAAGTAGCACAGTTTAGAAAACTGTGCCACAGTGTAACAATCAGTAGGGCTACATCGACTGTTTTAATTGATTCTCAGCACGAGAATTTTTTAGTTGAGGGCGTATGAGGCATAGAAAAATCTTTGATATTGTTTCTGTGCCGTTAAACCCTCTTCTTCTTGTAAAATATCAAGAATAGTATCTTTACTTATGTTGAAATCTGAGTATTGTATTTCTTTACATACATACTGAAACACATTAAGAAATGCGGTTTCATTAATGGTATTCTCTTCTGCTTTTTCATAATACTCTTGTTGTTTCATCAGTATGAACATGATGGCTGACTTTGGAATCCGCTTTCTAATGTTCCAAAAAATATTTTCTACGGTGTCAAAAGATACAGAAAAAGTGTTCATCTTTTTAGCAATTGAGTTTGTATGTTCAAATATTGATTATAAAATCAACAAAATCAAATTTTATTGCTAATATTTTGAATATTTTATTGATTAAACACCTAAGTGTATGATTATCACCTATTTATATTGTGTAAAATATTGGCATTTTTAAATAAGTATCTGTGAAAATATTTTAAAACAGGCTTTTACTAAATTGAGATGACGTGTTTTATTGCTCTATTAAGTCGATAAGTAAGCAGGTAGGTAATATTTTGAGCAGGACCTTGCTATTTTGATTTATATGTTTAGCAGCTCAACTTAGTTGATGCATTGCCTCGATATGCTTGATTGCTAGTATAAACTCAAGAACTTTCTGAATACTGACTAGATTTTGATTTTTTTGAATTTCTTGAAAAGGAAATTAAAGAAAAAGAACGCTTTACAAAGTCATGTTTACTACAGTGCTTTCTAAAAGAAATGCATCTGCTCTTGCAGTTTTGCAAAAAAGTCTTTAGTAATGCCTTAAGTTTTAAGAATGGATCACGCCAACTCCTAAGTTTGTTTTATGGATACGCTCAGCTTTTTTAAGTCTTCTTTAAAAGAACCTCATCCCCCCTTGTCTTTAAGTAATGCCCTGCAGGCGCTTTGGTACGATGCCAACGGAGATTGGGATAAGGCACATGATTTAGCACAAATAGAAGAAAATGCAATAAGCAATTGGGTACATGCTTATCTGCATAGAAAGGAAGGAGATCAGTTTAATGCATCTTATTGGTACAGACGCGCGGATAAACCGGTTTGCAAACTTTCATTAGATGAAGAGTGGGAGCAAATCGCTGCTGAATTACTGAAAGATACTTCTGAATAAAACTAGGCAAAAGCAAAGAAAATGAGCCATACGATTATAAGTATGGGCAGTAGAAATGGTAGGGAGAACCTGATGATGTAACCAAAGAAAGAAGGCATTTGTATCCCGATTTGTTCTGCAATGGATTTTACCATAAAGTTAGGGCCGTTGCCTATATATGTCATTGCGCCAAAAAATACAGCGCCAATAGATATGGCCGTGAGTTGTATGATAGAGTCGTGGAAAGTGCCCATGCCATAAGCAAAGTTGACAACATCTGCCTTAACATTGATAGAGCCACCCTGAGAAGCTATGGCAGCCGTTAAAAAGTTGAGATAGGTGGGTGCATTATCTAAGAAGCCCGAAAGTAAACCTGTGCCCCAATACAAGGTGTTGTGAGATATCAACTCTCGCCCTGTTTCTGAAGAAGCAAAGCCTGCGACCAATTCTAAGGCTGGCATCATAGTACCGAAAATGCCCACAAATATGAATGCGACCTCTCTAATAGGCTCAAAATTAAATTCATTGCCCCTGAGTGCTTCCTTATCAGCAAATTTGAACGACATGTAGGCCACGGAAAGCATAATGAGCTCCCTTACAAAAGAAAAGTTCTGACCGTCATAGGGTATACTAGGAACCCATTCAAAACCTTTTACATTAGGATCTAAGAAAACCGCTGCTATGACCACGCCAAGCCACATAAAATTTTTGGCTCCTGTTACTTTTATTTTTTGAGAATACTGTTCTTGTTCATCGGCAAACAAGGGGTTTACCTCTTTGTTCCGTTTATCAAATACATAGAAAATAAGGCAAAAGAGTACAATGGTAAAAATCCAAGGCAAAAAGTTATGCGATAGTGTCCAGCTAAAGGGAACGCCCTTCAAAAATCCTAAAAACAATGGAGGATCCCCAATAGGAGTAAGCGAGCCACCAATGTTACTTACAATAAAGATAAAAAATACGATGTGATAAGGCTGAATACGGCTTTTATTGAGTCTAATAAACGGTCTGATAAGTAGCATGGAGGCGCCAGTGGTCCCGATAATATTGGAAATGACCGCACCTATAAATAATAAAATGGCATTGATCAAAGGCCTGCCTTTTTTATCTATTTCTATGAGTATACCTCCCGAGGCAATATAGAGAGAAGATAGCAGCGCTATAAATTGAAAATACTCAAACAGTGCATGTATAGGGCCATGTGTGTTATGAAGGACGAACAAATAATAACCAACTACGATTACAGCCAGTACGACCGCAACCTTGGGATAGTTCTTGTGCCAAAAATGCTCATAAAATAAAGGACCTGTCGCTATCATGACCAACAACACAACAAAGGGGATCACTGACCAAGCGGAGGGCATATGATGGGCATCTTCACCACCTCCTTCTGAAACCACTTCTATTAAACTATTGGCAAATAAATCGTTTATTGGGAGGCTAAAGAGGCAAACTGATATAAAAATGAGTGCCAGTAGTTTCTTCATTATGAGAATTTACTTTTTGCCCGAAAAATAGAAAAATGTTGAGCTAATTCAAAGATTAGTGTACAATTTTAAGAATTTCTTGGAATATTATAATTTTTTAACTAAGAGGGTTAAAAGCTACCGTTTTTGAGTGAGGCATATCGAAATATACTGACGTAGGAAATGACTTATCACATAAAAATTTGCATGCATTTAAATAAGCAATGCAATGGGTCAACATTTTTCTATAAAGTTTTTTAAAATGGTGGCGCCAACTGTGCTGCTTTTTTCGGGATGAAATTGGGAAGCATAAAAGTTATCTTTGTGTAGGCTGGCACTAAAAGGCACACCATAGTCTGCGGTGGCTATCGTATGTGCGCTCAATTCAGTATAATAACTATGTACAAAATACACATAAGCGTCTTCGTCTAGTGCTTCGAATAGAGGACTTTTAAGCGAGTGTATGTTGTTCCAACCTATTTGAGGAACTTTTTGGTTTTGCGTCGGAAATTTCTTGACATCCAAATCAAATACCCCAAGGCACGGCGTATTATTTTCTTCTGAGTACTTGCAAAGAAGTTGCTGACCTACGCAAATGCCAAATACAGGTTGCTTTAATTGGGGGATTAGCTTATCGAGGTTTTTGGCTTTTAAGCTGCGCATGGCAGCATTGGCCTCACCCACACCCGGGAAAATCACTTTATCTGCTTTTTGTAAGACTTCGTGGTCGTCTGTAAGCACGGGTTCTATGCCAAGTCTGTTGAGCGCGTAGATGACCGATTGAATGTTGCCCGCATTATATTTAACCAATGCTATTTCCATAAGAAGTTTTTTTGCTAGAGAAATCCTTTATTAAAAAGCAGTTTCTGATAGAAAAAATCTATACTTGATAAGTACGTAGATCCCTTACGTATCTCGCTTTTTACTTTGGGGCAAAAGTACTAACTTGTATTATAACCCTAAATTTTTTTCCTATGAAAACACTCAAAAAAATCGGCATAGTCCTAGGTATCATTATCTTGTTGTTTTTATTGATTGGAGTGTTCTTGCCTACAGATTTTGGCATGCAGCGCCAAATAGTGATCAATGCTCCTTTAAACGCGGTTTTTGAAGAAGTGAACGATTTTAGAAATTGGGAGAAATGGTCTCCTTTTGCAGCGGCCGATCCTAGCATGAAGGTTACTTACGGAAATAAAACTAGCGGATCTGGCGCTAATTATACTTGGCAAGGTGAGGTCTCAGGCACAGGAGAGCAACATATTTTGGCATCGGTAACCAACGAAAGAATAGAAACAAAGATTGCATTTACAGATCAAGGCAGCGAGTCTATTGGCTATGGGTATTGGACTTTTAAAGAAGTACCTGAAGGAGTAGAAGTTACTTGGGCTTTTACGTCTTCTGCCAACTCTTACTTTGAAAAATACTTTGGTGCTCTTATAGATCCCTTTTTAGGTGGTACTTTTGAAGATGGTCTCGCCCGATTGAAAAAAGTAAGCGAGAGCAAAACAAAAGGTATGAGTGTGAATTGAGACGATTCTCTGTTCTATGCTACATTCATTTTTGCAAAAGCCCATGGCTTAAGGCTCGACTTGCGCGAGCTAAGACATGGGCTTTTGCTTTTAATTAAACACTGATTTTTTTATGTTTTAGTATTACCGGCCATTTTGCTGTAGATAAGTGGATAGCGGTACCGGCTCGTTATTTTGTGCCCAATTGCTAACCGCATTGTAAGAAGCCGTTGAAGTGGCCGAGCTAAAATCGAAAACCCCGTAATAGGGCAAATTGGCAATATTTGGCGCATACACATAGCAGCGGGCAGCTAGTTCTGGATAGTTGGTCCTTATCCTCACTAAATCATCAAGAAAACCTGCTTGAGATAGTTCGTCGGTATCAAAACCGGCTTTTTGTAGAGAAAGCTCCAATATGTTTTCTCTAAGGCCAGTAATGCCCAAAAAGTCTACTTCTCTATCCCACTGAGTAACGGTGTTTTTTTGGTAAGTAACTATGTAAACCGTATCAAAAGGGCTGCCCCTTAATTGCTGATATTGCATGGCAGCATTGATCGGGATGTTTTCAACCAAACCTCCATCTACATAAATATTATCGTTGATTTTGATGGAAGGGAACGCAATAGGGAAAGAGGTGGTCGCCATAAGCGATTCAACCAAGTCGCCGCCTACCTCATCCATTTCGGTTACATTAGAAGATACCTCAATAGTTAAAAGGTCTAGGTTGGTGCTTGTAAGCGCAGTTGGAAATATAAGGTCATCGAAAGAATCATAGTTGAGGTTATCTAGCAGGCCTCCTTCAAAAGTATTCCATAATGGCCGTGTATCTACGGGTAAATCGTTTCTTGAATTATCCAGAACATCTTGGTTACTCAAATTGAGGATAATGTCTTTGTATTCTTCAAAACCAAAATTATTGCTTTCATCTAAAATACCGTTCAGCATTACTGCATTAATTCCACCTGAGCTTACACCGGCAATAAATTCAAGGTCTTCTAAACGGTCTTGTTCTTCTAGGCGCTCAATAAGTGCCAATTGTTGGTTTATACGTGCTGCTGCACCTGTAATTACCAAGGCAGTGCCTGAGGGTGTGCCATTTGTTTCTTGCAAAACAGGGAGTTCGGGCTCTTCACAGCTGCTAAGAGCGATCGTGAGCAGTGAAAGATAAAAAAATAGAGGTTTCATATATCTGAGGAAAATCTTTAAAGTTCGAGATTAAATATTTTTGATGTGTCAATCTAGTTTCTTTCTAAAAGCAAATTCTAGCTTAAAGCTTAGAGAGGATATTCTAGCGGCAATAAAGTCATTGTCCTCCAGAATGGAATTGTTGCGGAACTGATTGTTGTAAGCCAAGGAGGCCTTTAGTTTGCCAAGTCGGTAGCCGATGCCAAGGCCATAATAGGCACCGCTCGTTAGGAAAAAAGAATAGCCTCCGTCTAACCTAATAAAAGGGCTGTTCTTGTTTTTAGAGAATTTGTAATCGTAGCGAAGATGTATGGGTAGTGCCAAAGAGAAAATTCTTTGATAATATACGATATCAGCAGCCAATGCCAAGGTATGCCTAAGCCCAAAGTCTACATTGATTTGCCCTGAAAGTTCTGGAGAAGGGTAAAATTTGGGGGACCACATCCTTTCTAGTTCTCCCTCAGTTAAAAAACCTGGCTCTAATAAAAAAGTGCTTTGATTTACACCCACCGCAATAGAATAGTACTTTTTGATTTGGGCATTTGCACGGTATCCACTTGCTAAATACAAAAAAGAGATTGCTGAGAAGATAAATAAGAATTGTTTCATGAAATGCTTTTTTTGCCGCCAAAAAGACCCAATAGTGTAAAGATTGATGCGGCGATTTGACCGAATAAACAGTTAAAAAAATTTATGTGACTTCTAAAAAAGGTATTTCAATAATAAGAAAAATCGGGCAAAATATTTTTCAAGCGCTAAAAAACTAAGCTTATTTTTAATCTGTCTGGCCTTGTGTTTAATGGCTACATGCAAAAGGCTTTATCTTTAATTGATAATTTTTGAGCTTTGGTTGAATAAATTTCCCTGCTTTGAGCCCGCCCTTTTTATTTGTTCGCAAGCTGATCGGCTATTTTCAAAAACTTAAAATCGAACAAAATGAAGTATTATAAGAATTTTTTGGAGAACAACAAGCGATGGTTATTTATTGGACTTGGCCTAGTATTGATAAGCGCAACGGCGGCTAATTTAGTGCGGCAAAAGCATCGCTCGGGTATGCGTTGGATGCCCAAAGAAGAAGTCAAGGCCTATTTTGAAGCCAATATTTTACCTGTGCTAAAAGACTACCGAACAGCATTAGATGCAGCGCTTTCCTCAGAAGAAAAACAGAATATTGAGGAAATTAGAACAAACTTAAAGGCTTTAAAAGAAAGTAAGCGGGCACTAGGCAAAAGCCTTAGAGAAAAGAGAAAAAACGGCGAGGAGCTGACAATGGAAGAACGTGCTAACCTGCGGGCCACCATGCGCGAAATGCGTCAGTTGATGCAAAAAGCTTGGAACATTACCGATGCGCACAGCGACTTTTACGACAACATGTTTGAGGCTACAGAAACACAAAGAGAACAGTGGCGGGCAGATATTTTCGAATTAGTAAAAACGCATAGAGCAGAAGTTAGCCTTGACAAAAAAGGCTTAAATGACAAGTTGTCCGGAGGGAAAGGACATAGAAGAAAACCACGACTAAGAGAAGAACACAAAGGGCCACATGGTACACAATTGGGAAGAGGTCCTGGGCCATTGGCTATGCTTGGGTCTCAGTCAGAGGTGTTTTTTTTACTATGGAACCCCGATGAGCCTTTTTTTACAGAAGAAGAAAAAGCGGAATTGGAAGATGGTTTCACAATCTATCCAAACCCTGCTTATGGTGGCTCTAACCTTACGTACAAAGTGTTACAAGCAGGAAAGGTAAATATTGCGTTTATTGACTCCAAAGGCGAAATTTTATTGACCTTATTAGATGAAGAAAGAGAAGCAGGAGAGTATAATTTAAACAATGATGTGAGCAGTTTGCAAGAGGGGGTTTATTTCTACAAAATCACTACTGCTTCTGGAACCACCACTAAAAGATTTGTAAAGAAGTAATTGTTTAGATGTCATCCCTGAACTTGCAGTCCGCGACTTGCAGTCCGCGAATTAAGTCATGGACTGCAAGTCGCGGACTGCATGTCGTGGGTCAAATATTTTTACAAATTCTTTATAGCTTCCATGATTCCTAAGGTTTCGTCTTTGCGTTTTACGACCAATAAGGGTGCCTCATTTTGTTTATTGATCATGCGCTCGGCAAAGCTACCCAAAAAAATACTGGCAGCAAAAGTACGGCCTTTAGAACCAATAATAATGAGTTTGGCCTGCAGGCTTTCTGCTGTGTTTTTAACTAAAGTAGCCGTGTCGTTGTGCTTATCAAGAGAAAAAATGGGCGTAACCATGGTTTTCTCCCCAAAATCTATCCGCTTACAAAACTCCTGATAGCGTTTTATAGCATGCTTTTTCATTATTCTGGCAAATTCTTCAAAAGATTTGCCTGTTTTATGATAACCCACCGGTACCGTGTAGATATTTTGACTGTAAATAGTGGTTTCTGGATTGGCTACTGCAAATTCCAATGCCTTCTGCATAGAAAGTTCTGAGTTAACAGAAAAGTCATTACACACCAAAATGCTGTCTATGTGATTGTTGCTGTGCTCAGGCACAATGAGTACAGAACAAGTGGCCCTCCTAGCAAACCGAGTGAGAAAGATTCCGCTTCCCTTAGAAGATTTCCTTCCTAAAACTGCCAAATCCACCTCTTTGATCTTTGCCCAATGCAACATTTGTGGCAGTAACGACCCTTCTACGACCATAAACTCACACTCAAATTGCTCATGCTCAGGAAAAGATTCGGCTACGGTCTTGGCCATTTCTTTCTTCAGATATTCATCATATGGCTCCACATCGCCATAAAGTTCTTTTCTTACCTCTTCAGGCAAGTCCAGGTTATCATTTATGTGAACAAAATAAACCTTTTGAGGCTGGTTATAGCGGCACAGGGCTGCTGTGTGTTCCAAAATATGCTTGTCGGTATTTGTAAAGTCTATCCCTATTAAAAGGCGGTTAAATAAGGCCATGGTACTCATTTTTTTTGTAAATAAGATGTCTTCAGCTTTGGTCTTATAATAGATCAAAATGCTGATGACAAGTTTGTTTAAAGCTGTTTGGCAGCATGCTAAGGTAACACTAAAATACATATTTGCTCATACAAAAGCCCGGTTGTATGCTTGTTTTATGCCATGCTTGAATGAGCACTACTTGCCTAAGTGATTCTACACAATTCAAAGCTCTTCTGTTTACCTTGCTTAAATAAATGGATTAACTATTAAGACCGAAACCCACTTGTCTAGTTTAATGGTGCATTTAAGGAGAATTAATAATCATTTAAATAATTTCTTACATCTACAGGAGGATATGTTTTATATTTGCAAACTTCTGAAATCACACGAAACAGTACTTTGCTTAACAGATATTTGAATCTTAGATATATAACTTACCCTTTTCTTACATTATATCTATGTAAATTTGTAAATAAAAGTACACTACCAATGGAGCTGATTAACTAGCCTTATTCCAACATTACTATTTGATTCAACTACGCAGAGTAAAAGTTTTTAAAATCCATTACTCAATGAAACTAAAGACCTACACAAGAATCTTCATAACCAGCATAATACTTAGCATAGCTCTTTTTGCTCATGCCAATAATGGCGATTTGAAAATGGGAGAGAAGCCGATGGCATCAACCATTACGGTGACTGGAGGTAAAAATTTCCCGATAAATGATGAACAAACTGCTACGCCTTTCCAAAATGCATCTATTACGCTTGACGGAACGGCTACGGTATTGACCATTGATATTACCTTTTCAGGAAATGGTGGGGGTATTGCTTTACCAGGTGAGTTATCTCTTGATAGTCCACTAGGTGGAAGCCTTACAAGAAATGGAGATGGTGAATATACATACGCTGCAACAGCTCCACTTAATGAAGCCAATATCAACAGTGATTTACAAGCCATTGTATTTACTCCAACTAGAAATCAAGTTGATCCAGGTAATGATGTGGTTACTTCTTTTGAATTAGAGGTAGACGATGGTTTGGATACTGATTCGAATGATGAAATTACGGTAACAGCCACTTCAATAAACACGGTTCCTGTAATTGACGGACAATCGCCAGATCCTATAACAATCAATGAAGACAATGACTACACCATAACATTTTCAAACTTAGATGTAATCGACGATGATAACAGTAACCCTGCAGATTTTACCCTTTCAGTAGGTACTGACGCAGATTATTCTTTAAACATAGATGGTGTAACAATAGAACCTGCCTTAAATTTTAATGGTATCTTGACTGTGCCTGTGACTGTAAATGATGGTACAGATGATAGCAATGAATTTGACTTGGAAATTACCGTAAATGCGGTTAATGACCCTCCAACCATAGATGGTGTCACAGTGGTAAATAATCATCCAGATGATGAAGATATACAACCTTTTATTGATATTGAAATTGAGGATGTTGATGCTAATGACGATCTATTGGCAACTATTAGCTTTTCACCTGCAGTAGGTGAGTTTTCTAGTTTAGGAGGCTTTATAGATAATGGGAACGGAGCTTACGAATTTACAGGTTCAGATACTAATATTCAAAATGCTTTAAGAGCAATCGTTTTTACACCCAATGAAAATAGTTCTTCTGGGTCAACAGATGTTTTCTTTACCATAAATCTTAAGGATCAGAAAGCTGTAGATGATGATGGCCCAGGCGTTACTGATAGTAATACAAAAGTTACTATTATACCACAAAATGATGCGCCTATTGTTAACCTGCCTAGTGGTAATCCCAATCCTTTTTTCGATAATGCTACTGATATTTTTCCTTTTAATACTGCTTCAATAACTGATGCAGATAATGGAGGAGAGCAAAATGTAACGGTTACGATTACACTGAATGATGCCGGAAATGGTCGGTTAGAAAGTTTGCCTGCTGGTGCAAGCATAGATGTAGCTAATGGTATATATAGCTTTAGTGGTACTCCTTCTCAAGTTACTATACAAATCCGAGCAATCACCTTTAATCCCGATGAAAATGAAATACCTATCGGAACTACCGAAACTACGACTTTTACAGTAACAGTTGATGATGGAACTGCTGATTTTAGTGATGATGTGAGTGTGGCAGTTAAGCCTTTTAACGATGAGCCTGAGTTTACAAACTCAGCACCATCCTTTTTATTGACTGAAGACAATAGCAATCCTGCAACGCCAGCCTTTAGTTTCGATGCAGATGCCCAAGATCCCGATAATGCTCAAAATGAGCTTACATTTTCAGTGTCTATTGAGTATGATGGCAATACGTTTGATGAAAACAATCTACCCGATTGGTTGAACTTTAATACGAATACAGGAGAATTATCGGGAACTCCAGAAGATGGAGACGATGGGTTTTATTCTGTGGTGATTTCTGTGACAGATGGGGATAATACGGTTGATCAAGATGATTTTGCCATATTTGTTCAGGCAGAAAACTCTATCCCAGTATTTACTGTACCTGAAGACCAAACAGTTGGGGTCAATACAACTGATGAGTTGCAGATTACTGGCATAGGCGTTGGTTCTAATGATCCCAATCAAGAAATTACAGAAGTAATAGTAACAAGTGATAATCAAACGCTGATTCCAAATGCCAACTTGAGTACTGACTTCAATCTAGCCAATCCTAACAAAACCACTATTGATTTAAATTATTCTACAGTTAATGGGCAAAGTGGAAGCGCTGAGATTAGTGTTACTATCAGGGACAATGGTACAGTTAATAATGAGACTACAAAAACATTTACCATAATTGTAGATGATATAAATACTGCACCTTTTATACCAGACTTATCAGCAGGCTTTGATAGGGATGAGGATGTCAATCAGGCGATAGAGATTACAGGCCTTACGCCCGGAGATAATAATCAAGAACTTGTAAAAGAATTGACTACTATTAGTTCTCTAAACCAAAATATTATCATAAATCCCACAGTGAATCTAACTGGGCCAAACGGTGCTAATGGTTATAAAGTGACCATTAATTATGAGTTGGTAGAAAATGCTTTCGGCACTGCTCAACTATCTCTCAGGGTGCAAGATAATGGTAGTAACTTAAGCGGAACCAACTTTAAGGAGGTTACCTTTGAAGTTAGAGTTGCTCCAATAGATGATGTACCAGTAATATTAGGGCAAAAAATAAGCTTAGATATCTCTGAAGGTCAGCGTTTTTCTTTGAACTTGAACGATTTTGACATTATACATCCAGCTAACGAGAATGAAACGCTTACGCTCAATATACTGGCTGGTAATAATTACACAGTTAGTGCAACAGATGAAATCATTCCTGATGCGGGCTTTAATGGCACTTTACAAGTGAATGTAACCGTGTCTGACGAAGGGGATAATAATGGAAATCAAGTATTAACAAGCAATCCTCCAGCAGTATTTTCTGTAAATATTGACGAAATCAACACTGCTCCTGAGATTGTAAATCAGACACCAGATACTTTATCAGTTAGGGAAGATGACTCTTTCATTTTAACTAAGTCTAATCTAGTGATTAGGGATGATAATCCATCTGGAGATATTTTTATAAGTGAGGTGAGAACTCGTGCAGGTGGTAATTATACCGTTAATGGGACCGAAATCATTCCGAATGATAATTTTAATGGTATTATTTCGGTACCAGTAATAATAAGCGATGGTGATAATACGAGTGATCCTTACGATGTAATTATAAAAGTACAATCAGTGAATGACGCCCCTCAAATCACGGGTCAGTTTGATATAGAGATAAGAGAAGAAGATACTTATGAGATAAATCTCGGTGATTTGAACATAACTGATGTGGACAATGGCCCAGAAGACTTCACCCTTACCATTGCCGAAGGTCTAAACTACACAATCGTAGAAGGGACTGAAATTAGAGCCAATGATAATTTTTTCGGTACGCTGACTATCTCCGTTCGGGTAAATGATGGGAGTGCTAACAGCAACGTTTTTGATTTTGAAATTGAGGTGCTGCCAGTAAACGATGCGCCAACCATTAATGCGCTTGCAGATAGAACCATTAATGACGATAATGGCCAAACATTATTTGTGAATTTTGATAATGTTACGGCAGGGCCTAATGAAGCAGGACAAAATATTACGGTAACTGCCAGTAGTGGCAACCAATCTTTGATCCAAACAGTGGAGGTGATTTACACGCCAAATCAGTCGGTGGGTTTATTGCGCATGGAGACCATTCCAGAGCGCGATGGAATCACAACCATTACTGTAACTGTAAAAGACGATGGGGGTACTGCCAATGGTGGTACAGATACCAAAGTAATCACTTTTGATGTAACAGTATTAGGTGTAAACAGTGCGCCCACCCTAGACTTTATTTCTGACATCAACCTACTTGAAGATTTTGAACCAACTCCTGTTAGGTTGAGAAATATTCGCGACGGCGACGATGGCGACCAAGAAATTACGATTACAACTACCAGCTCAAATCCCGCTTTAATTCCTGACCCCACCATCAATTATGTACAGGGAGAAACGGAAGGTACGCTCATTTATGAGCCAGTACCAGGACAAAATGGTACAGCTACCATTACCGTAACCGTAAAAGACGATGGTGGTACCGCCAATGGTGGAGAAGATACCTACCAGGTTACTTTTGAAATAAGCATCTTAGGCCTAAACGATAGACCAACGGTAGATGCAGTAGCAGATACATCAATGCTAGAAGATGCAGATGATTTGATCATACTACTAACCGGTATTACTGATGGTGATGCAGATGAAGAGCAGAAAATGACCATTACAGCTACCAGTAGTAGGCCAGAAATCATTCCTGACCCAGAAGTGATTTATGATTCGGTATCTACTACGGCTGAGTTGACACTTGTACCAGCGCCCAATATAAGCGGAACAACTACCATTACAGTTACCATACAAGACGACGGAGGTAGCATTGTTAGAGGTCAAGAAGATACCAGGGTAATTAGTTTTGAGGTAAGGGTAATTCCTGTAAATGACGCGCCTACTATTAATGAAATTACCAATACCATTAGATTATTGGAAGGGGCCGAGGCACAAAGACAATTACTTACAGGTATTACAGATGGTGATCCAGAATTAATTCAAAGCATTACCTCTGTGACTGTAAATACCAATAAGCCCGACTTTTACGAAAGACTAGAGATCGCTTACAGAGAAGGCGATACCAACGGAGAGTTGATATTGAAGACTGATCCCGATGCAAATGGTATGGATACACTTACTATTACAGTAACAGACAATGGAGGTACAGAAAATGGTGGATTCAATACCACCACCACTACCATTTTTGTAGATGTATTGCCTCTGAATGATCCTCCAACCATCAACAATCCTCCTAATATTGATAACATTTTGAAAAACTCAGAAGGAGATTGTATTACCTTGTCGGGTATTGGCGATGGCGATCCTGAACTAGATCAAGATGTTACTATTACGGCAAGTAGCAATAGGCCTGATATCATACCTGATCCTATCGTATCTGATTTTAAACCTGAAACTGGTGTGGCCACACTATGTTATGAGCCAATGCCAGATGAAAGAGGGCTTGTTGAAATTACACTTACCCTAAAAGACGATGGAGGTTTACCGGGTAATGATACCAGAAGTGTCACTTTTACCATAGGTGTTGGTATCATAAACAATCCGCCAGTAATTATTGGCGAAGATGGGCAGCCTTTAGAAGAAGTGAACCTGACTACTTCCAAAGATGTACCGCTTGATATCTGCTTCCAAGTAATTGACAGAGATAGAGACGAGGTTGATTTAGGTCAAATCATTGCTCGTAATGCAGATGAGAGCGGTGAAATCGTTGCAGGTTCTTTCACCTTTAAGGATGATAGCCTATGTTTTATCTACGAAGCCTATCCGAATACGCTCTCAGGAGAAGATTGGTTCGAGTTTACCATATGTGATAATGTGCCGGGAGATGTAGCCTGCGATACCATCAGACTTAATATAGAAATATTACCTTCTGCAGAACTGAAGATTTATGACGGTATCTCACCAATGAATCCTGATGGCAGGAATGACGCATGGTTTATTGAAGGTATCGAGAATTACCCTGATAACATCGTTCAAATATATTCTCCTAGTGGAGAACTTGTTTACGAAGCAGAAGGGTATGATAATCGAGATAATTTATGGAGAGGTGAGTCTAATACAGGTATTGTATTAGGTGCTCGCGAATTGCCAACCGGAGTCTATTATTACGTGATAGACTTAAGAGATGGTGCAGCTCCACCTCTTAAAGGCAGCGTCATTATTAAATAAAAAGATTAAAAGAGATAGATAAATTCTAATCTAATGAGATATCCAATTACTAAACTGAAAGCATTAACACTAGCCTGTTTGTTGGTTATCGCTCTTGCTTGGCAAGTAAAAGCGCAACAGCAAATATTACAATCGCAATATATGTTCAATGGTTTGGCAATTAACCCAGCATATGCGGGTAGCCATGAGGCATTGAGCCTAACCTCATTGTACAGAACACAATGGGCAGGCTACAAAGAAGGAGCACCCAATTCTTTCTCTTTTTCGGGGCACATGCCCATCAACCGTACCCGTATTGCGCTCGGTGCTATGGCATTTAGCGAAAGCTTGGGAGATAAAAATCAGCAAGGTTTGCAATTGGCCTATGCGTATAGAATACCCCTCAGTGATGGGATACTTTCTATGGGCTTGCAGGCAGGTGTATTAAACACACGCCTCAACAGAAATTATAATCTTTTTCATCCTAATGATCCCAATTTTCCTGAGGGAGAGATTTCTGCTTTTATGCCTACTTTCGGTGCAGGCTTGTACTATAGTAGCGACAACCTTGTGCTAGGTTTTTCCATTCCTAACTTAGGTATTTACAATAATGGTACTGAGGCAGAGGAAGTGGTAAGTATAGAAGAGGTAAGGCACTATATGTTTTCTGCCGGTTATATCGTAGATTTGAACAACGACTTAAAGTTAAAGCCAACATTATTGGCCAGATATAGAGAAGGTCAAGGTATTGAGTTCGATATCAATACCACACTTGTGGTGAATGAGACTTTTTGGTTTGGAGCTTCTTACAGACACCTTAACTCTTTAAACTTTCTTACACAAATACAGCTTACCAATCAACTACAGTTGGGCTATGCTTATGATTTACCCATTAATAGTGGTTTAAGTTTAGTAAGTTCGGGCTCACATGAAATCATGATTAACTATAGATTTAGGATATTTAGTGCCGGTGATTCAGCACCATCGCCTGGATTTTTCTAAAAAATAGAACGAAAGGTGAGTAAAAATTGCTTTCTGCTATGAATCTAGGGTACTTTTGTTTTATTCAGAAAATAATTTTTACATATAGTTCAAGATAAATTTAACCCAAATTAATATATATCCATCATCACTAACGCTAAGCATCATGAGAAAAATAAAGATAATTCTGCCTTTTGTTTATCTTATGCTATTTCATATTACTGTAAATGGCCAAATCATAAACCCTGTTAAGTCTTTAATAAAAAAAGCAGATAAATATTTTGAAAGAGATGCTTACGGTATTGCTGCAGAGCTTTATTTAGAAGCCCTACAAAAGGAAGACGATAATAATTCAATAAAACTACAATTGGCCGAGTGTTATAGATTACTTAACCAACCTGAGGATGCAGAGTACATGTACAGACAGTTTATGGATTATGAGTCTTTTGTTGAAAATCAAGATCCTGTAGTAAAATACCATTTTGGTGTAGTACTAGAGCAGAACGGTAAATACTCTGAGGCTAGAGAGTGGTTTGAGCAATACAAGGAAGATAAACCTGATGATTCAAGGGTAGATAACAAGCTAGAAAGTATTGAGAACATCGCCATACATTTCCAAGATTCTTCTAAATATGAAGTCGAGATTTTAAGATTCAATTCTTCTAAATCTGACTTTGCGCCCAGGCTGTACAGAAACGGAGTGGCATTCGTATCTGATAGAAAGCCACCTTACGTTGAAGACGGTATATATAACCCTGATAGCCTTTATTACAGAGAGCTTTATTTTAGCGAAGTTTTGGAAGATGGCACGCATACCAGCCCTACACTTTTTTATCCTGACCTAAACAGTGGGTATCACAAAGGGCCACTTGCCTTTTATAATAATGAAAAAAACATGGTGTACACTAGGGCCAATCGTTCTGGTATGGGCTTAGATAAATTTAGCCTTTATTTTACTCAACAGGCCGTAGATGACGATCAATGGATCAATAGACAGGCTTTCGTATTTAATGGGAAAAATAACAATTTTAATGTAATGCACCCTTCTCTTAATGAACAAGGGAATGTGCTATATTTTTCTTCAGATATGCCAGGTGGTTTTGGCGAAACAGATTTATATGTTTCTGTACTAGATGAAAACGGTAAATGGTCTACCCCCCAAAATTTAGGTGCAAGGATTAATACAGCAGAAGCTGAAATTTTTCCATTTATTACTGAAGATGACCTGCTATATTTTGCCTCGAGTGGTCACGGAGGTTTGGGTGGCCTAGACATTTTTGAGGTAGACCTAAAAAATGAAAACAGCGAGGTAACAAATCTCGGTTTTCCCATAAACAGTAATAAAAACGATTTTGCAATTACCTTTGATGATAGGGGTTACAGTGGGTATTTTAGCTCTAACCGAGACAATGGTGAGGGTGGTTCTGACATTTACCGATTCACAAAGAACATTTACCTGAATGGCACCGTGAAGGATGCTTACAGCAGCCAAGCAGTATCAGATGCTTACGTAGTTTTAGCGGAAAAAAATAGTGGTGAGATAGTAGGAAGTACAACAGATGCAGATGGAAACTACAGAGTAAAGTTAGATATAGATGCATCTTATGTTCTTAAGATTATGAGAAAAGGCTACATCACTAAGGAAGCGGCCAAGTTATCTACTTTTGGTAAATTTGAAAAGACATTAAAAAAGACCCAAGACTTTGTAATTGAGAAAGACGACTTGATATTAAAGGGATATGTGAAGGACAAATCTACAGGTGCACCAATTGCAGGAGCCTATGCTACTTTGTACGATACCAAAGCGCTCAAAGAATTTATTGTGCAAACTATGCCTGATGGTAGCTACATCTTTAAATTAGAGCGAGATAACTTATATCAATTAAGCATAGAGTTAAACGGCTTCTTTTCAAAGAAGCAAGAAGTCGATACTTTTGAGCCTACTACAACCACTTATATTGAAGATTTTGGCTTAAGAAGGATTTCACCTAACTTGCCGTTTTTGTTAGAGAGCACCACTTATAATTCTAATAAAGGTGATATCGCGCCTGAAGATGAAAATGAGTTAGACGGATTAGCACTTTTCTTAAAGAGTTATCCTAAATACAATATTGAAGTAAGAGTACATACAGATGGAATAGGTGGGGCTTCTGATAATCTTTCCATTTCTGAAGATAGGGCTAGTTACATCAGATACCATTTAATTAAGAAAGGTATTAGCCCAAATAGAATATCCACGTTAGGATATGGCGAGCAGTTCCCTTTAAACGGCTGTAGCCAAGGTGGAGATTGCGACGAGCAAGAAATAAAGTTAAATAGGAGAGTAGAAGTTGTGATCACCGAACAAGTTACTCTCGAAGATGAAGGCGTTTTAAATAGTAATGGATGGTAACCAAAATTACTTTATGATGTATTTCAAGAAAAGGCGGTCAAACTTGGTCGCCTTTTTCTATTCATAAGCCTTAGTCAAATAAGTATCTTTATTTTGATTGGCTGTAGTAAGCACTGTAGATTTCTTTAAATAATCTTGAGACGGATAATAAATGAAAAGGCAGGTGCCGTCTTTAATGGTGTTGATAATTTCTTTGTAGTTACTCATAGGTAGGGCGGGGCAACCAAGACTTCTTCCCAACCTGCCATAGGTTTCTACAAATTTTTCACTTACATAATCCGCACCGTGCATTACAATGGCCCTTTCTTTCGCTTTGTCATTAAAACCTCTGTCTTGGCCGTGCAGATAAAGAGAAAGGCCATGCTTTCCAAAATAAGTAGCTCCTGTAGTGTAAAATCCCAAACTACTTCTGTAAGAGCTTGGCGTATTAGAGAAATATTTTGCTACATCAATGCCGGTGTTTCTGCCGTGCGCAACAAGAGAATGGTACAGTACCTTTAGTTGCTTCAAGTCAATAAGCCAAAACCTTTTTTCCGAGGATTTTTTACTAAAATCAATAATACTCAATAGCTGCTTGCCTTCGTTTAGCTGCGCATTTTCTTTTAAATATAGGTAGCCTGTCATAGCCACTTCAAATGCAGATTGGCTAGGTAATTTTAGATTTTTATTATTCAATAAAAGCTGCTGATAATACTGTTTTATACTACTCTCTTTTTTTGGAGCATACTTATTGGTAGAAAAAGCGATATGATGAGACTGAAAAAATAAAAGAAAGGTAAGCGAGAAAAAAAATCGTTTTGTACGCATGTTTGGTTGGTGTTTCTTTAAGATACTTTCTTAAAAGTTACTAAAGTAAGAAAACTTGGTAAAAGTTAACAGTCGAGGTTTTTCGAATCATTCTTTTTTATGTAATAAAATCCTCTGAACTTGTAAGATTTTTAACAGTTAACAACTCATTAACACATCTAACATTGGCTTGTTTGATTTTGATTTATTAACAAGCTATGGCTTAGGGTTAAAATTTGATAGAAAACTGCTTTATAATCAGCTGCAAAAAGATGTTGCAACATGTATATCAGGTGCCTTTTAGGCATTTATTGCCGTGTAATAAGCTTTTTTAATTGCCTATTGCCATAGCTCTTTTTCCTAATTTTATGCGTATTTTTACTAAAAACGGTAACGTATGATTTGGGATAATTTCGCATGATTCTTTTTATTGGTTTTCCAATACCAGCTACATTAGCAACAGAAGCAAGAAAATCGGCTTTTTCTGCATTTTCGCTTATTACTGTGGTAGCAACCCGTTCAGCAATAGGCATACAGGTTAAAGGGTTAATGATGTGAGAATACCTTTTTCCATCCAACTCTAAAAAGCGGTATAAGTCTCCAGAAGTGGCTATAGCAGCATAGTTTAAGGATGCATACAAAGTGTCATTGCCTAGTCCTGAAATAATTTTCACATTCCAGGCTGTTTTCCCGGGTGGCGCTTTACCACAAAAAATATCACCGCCAGCATCAATCATGGTACTTTCCAAACCAGCAGCCTCAAAAATCTTAAAAGCCTCATCGGCGGCAAAACCCTTAGCAATACCACCAAAATCCAGTTTAATTTCAGGTTTGTCGAATACTACCGATTGAGTTTCAGAAATCAACTCAAAATTTGTTGATCCTGTGTTTTCTAATGCATGCGCTAAAGCAGCTTCTTCAGGAAATTCCTTTCTCCTTTTAGCTCTTCTCCAAAGTTTGGTACAATTGCCTATGGTCACATCAAACAGCCCATTGGTATTTTCAGAAATGCGCTTAGCCTTTCGGAGCATATACCACAAATCATCACTCACTTTGTAAGGGGTTCCCGGCTTCTGTTTTTGTGCTAACTGGTTAATTTCACTTTCAGGGTGATAATCGCTCAAGATATCGTTTAACTCGGCTATTCTGTCAAAAGCTTTTTGAGCAGTCTGTGATGCCAAATCAGAGTCGTTTGCATAGCAAATAAATAGAAATTGGGAGCCCATCAAAGGCCTTTCAAATGTGTATGGTTGGCTATCTTGGCTAAATCCTGTCAGTGAGAAGGCTATGCTCAGCAATAAAAAATAAACTTTAGTGGGGTAGCATGACAGCATAAAAGATATTTGTAATTATTTTGGGGAATTCATTTTTCAATTAATACTCACAGAATGAAAGGTAAATCAGAATGTAATAATTCCTTGAATTATCAATTTAAAAAATCAACGAAATTATACTTAAGTATAATTTTGATTATACTGTTTAATGCTTGTAGCAGCACAGAAAAAGTAGAAAATGAGCCTCAGGAACTATCTGAGCAAGAAAAGAGGGCCGTTGAAAATGCATTGGTTGGTTTCGACGTATATCCTGGCTTAGAGGCTACTTTATTTGCTTCAGAACCCATGGTGGTGAACCCTACCAATATGGATATTGATGCCAAGGGGAGGGTATGGGTATGCCAAGGCATTAATTATAGGCCCAGGTTAAATGTAGACAACGATACCATAGCCGCAGGAGACAAAATCGTTATTTTGGAAGATACCGACCAAGATGGGCATGCAGACGTGAGCAAGACCTTTTACCAAGGCCCAGATGTAAATGTAGCACTTGGTATCGCTGTTTTTGGAAATAAGGTAATTGTCTCAGCAAGTCCCAACATGTATGTTTTTACTGATGAGGATGGCGATGATAAGGCAGATAAAAAAGAACTGCTGTTTACGGGTATTGGTGGAAATCAAAACGACCATGGTTTACATGCGGTAACTTTTGGGCCAGATGGAAAATTTTATTTCAACTTCGGTAACGCAGGTAAGCAGATAAAGGACAAAAACGGTAATGCTATTAAAGATGCTGAAGGCAATATTATTAACAATAGTGGCAAGCCTTACAGAGAAGGTATGCTTTTTAGATGCGATATAGATGGCTCGAACTTAGAAGTGATTGGCTATAATTTCAGAAATATTTACGAGCCCGCCGTAGACTCTTATGGTGCTATATGGCAGACAGACAATGATGATGACGGCAACAAAGGCGTAAGGGTCAATTATATTGTAGAAAAAGGGAATTACGGTTATAAAGATGAGATAACGGGTGCCGGTTGGAAAACCATAAGAACTGGCATGCACGAGGAGATTCCAAAGCGACATTGGCATCAAAATAGTCCCGGCGTGATTCCTAATTTACTGTATACGGGAGCAGGTTCGCCCGCAGGACTGACAATCTACGAAGGGCAGTTGCTACCAGAGGTTTTTCAAGGAGAAATGATCCATGCAGATGCAGGCCCCAATGTGGTGAGGGCTTATCCAGTAAAAAAACAGGGTGCTGGCTTTGATGCATCTATTCAAAATATATTTAAAAGCACTTCTGATTCTTGGTTTAGACCTATAGATG
Source organism: uncultured Thalassovita sp. (assembly GCA_937129345.1). Taxonomy (GTDB): domain Bacteria; phylum Bacteroidota; class Bacteroidia; order Cytophagales; family Flammeovirgaceae; genus Chondrinema. Next base: position 22,481 of record CAKZMZ010000259.1, read on the forward strand.
TTTGTATAGCGCCTGACGGTTCTCTTTTTGTGGCCGATTGGTACGATCCAGGTGTAGGTGGACACCAAGCGGGAGACCAACAACAGGGAAGGATTTTCAGAATCGCTCCGCCAAATACACCTTATAAGGTTGATAAAATAGATACGAGTAGCCCTGAAGGGGCGGTTAGTGCTTTAAAGAGTCCGAATGTGGCTACACGTTACATTGCTTGGCAAGCTTTAAAAAAGCAGGGAACGGCTGCTGAAGCTGCCCTTAATACTTTACTAGAAAGCGAAATAGCCTGGGAAAAAGCTAGGGCGTTGTGGCTTTTGGCTCATATTGAGGGTAAGGCAGGAAAATACATCAACATGGCTTTAGAAGATAGCGACGAAGACATTAGATTAACAGGTTTGCGAATCGCTAGAAGCATTGGATATGATGATCTTGCCAAAGTAGTAGAAAAAGCCATTGAAGATGAAAGTGCGGCCATGAAGCGGGAAGCCGCTGTTACGTTCACCTATTTGCCCAAAAACACAATGCCTCAATTGTGGGCCAAATTAGCTGTAGATTACAAAGGGAATGATAGGTGGATGCTTGAAGCGCTTGGTTTAGCAGCAGATAGAAATGCTGATGCTTGTTATGAAGCTTGGATGCAAGAAGTTGATAATGAATGGAATACGCCACAAGGGCAAGAATTGGTGTGGAGATTAAGAACCAAACAAACACTGCCTCATATTGCAAAATTATTGCAACATCCTGCCGCATCAAAAGAAATGTTAGACAAATATTTTAGGGCTCTGGATTTTCATCAGAAACAGCCTAAAGATGCATTGCTAACGCAAATGGCTGCATCCGAACATCCCCGAAAAGAATATATCAACGAATTGATTGTCAATCATATCAGTCCTGATGTATTGCTCTCTTCAAGCTCATTAAAAAACACTCTATATACAGTGCTCGAAAAGCATAAAGGCTCTATTGAGTATATCAATTTGGTAAAAAAATACCAACTCAATGATCAAAAAGACGAGTTGAAGAACATTATGCTGAGCTCGGCAGGTAGTGAAATCGGCATAGAAGCTACTAGGATTTTAAGAAATCAGTATGGTTTAGATTATTTTGACGATTTGCTCACTTCTGAAGATGAAAGTGTAGTGACCAATACCATGACGGCCATGGCACATTTGGGCGATGATGAGTCTTGGAAATACATGAAAGAAATTGCAATGGATAAAAATGAATCGCTAAATGTGCGAAAAAAGGCTATAGAGGCAATTGGCACAGGTTGGGTGGCAGAAGATAAACTATTGGCTATGTTGCAAAACGATCAAGTGCCCGATCCTTTGGTTGCCACTGCTGCCAATACGCTGCTTAGGGCGTATAAGGGCTCTGTAAGAAAAATAGCCGCACAGTACTTAGAAGGCGACGCCTCTGAAGATATGCCAGATAAAGATACGATCTTAGCCATGGAGGGTTCTGTTTCTAACGGGAAAATGGTTTTCGAAAAGTTGTGTAGTACTTGCCACCAAGTAAATGGTGTTGGAGTAAGCTTTGGCCCTGATCTATCAGAAATTGGTGACAAACTCTCAAAAGATGGTTTTTATGCCGCAATTGTTTATCCGGATGCGGGTATCAATTTTGGCTATGAGGGCTATGTGGTCAATATGAAAGATGGTTCTCGCATAGTGGGCTACATAACCAGTAAAACGGAGAATGAAATGCAAATTAGGCAAATGGGTGGGATGAGCACTATCCTTGCCAGGGCAGATGTTGCAAGCATGGAGCAACTCGAGAATTCTTTAATGACCTCCGGTTTGTACAGGGCTATGTCAGATAAAGAATTTGCAGATTTGATTTCCTATCTATCATCTTTGAAAGGAGGTGCTACTATAGCTGCGAATTGATATCGAAATTGTAGACTGTATAAAAAGCAAGGTCTATGAATTAGACCTTGCTTTTTTAATTTTTGATTGAGACTTGTATTTAAGCCCGCATAATTAAATTTGTACACTTGCCGACCAATAGCATTTAAAGCCTAAAGTAAGCTTCAATCATCATTCTTAGCATCGTAATTTTCCTCCATAGGTAAATTATTAAATCATAATTTTTATGTCTACAGCAAATAGCAAAGCCACAAAAAATAAAATTAGTTTATATACGGCCACATCCATAGTGGTGGCCAATATGATAGGCACTGGCGTTTTTACTAGCTTGGGTTACCAAATTATAGATATCAAATCTGTATTGCCTTTATTGGCATTATGGGTTGTTGGTGGAATTACCGCACTTTGCGGCGCTTTGTCTTATGGCGAATTGGCCGCTTGTATTCCTAGATCCGGCGGAGAATACCATTTTTTGAGAGAAATATACCATCCTTCTATTGGATTTGTAGCAGGCTGGGTTTCTGCTACTGTGGGTTTTGCAGCGCCTACGGCCTTGGCAGCTATGGCCTTAGGGAAATACGCCAACAGCGTACTCCCTCAACTCAATCCTACTTATTTGGCGGCTATTATTGTAATAGGCGTTTCTATTTTGCATGGTACTAACAAAAGCTTTGGTAGTAAATTTCAGAACTTATTTACTACCATAAAAGTGATTTTGATAGGCCTGTTTATCCTCGCTGGTTTTTTTGTGGAAATTCCGCAAAATATTTCTTTACTTCCAGTAGAAGGAGATTTAGCCACGCTCTTTTCGCCAGCTTTTGCCGTTTCCCTCATCTTTGTTTCTTACGCCTACACAGGTTGGAATGCCGCCGCATATATAACAGGAGAGATGGAAAATCCTCAAATTAATGTGCCTAAAGCGCTTGCACAAGGGACTTTGCTAGTAATGATACTTTACGTGCTCCTAAATTTTATTTTCTTGTATACTGCCTCCATGAGCAGTTTAGAAGGACAGGTGGAAATAGGTTATATTTCAGCCATTCAGATATTTGGTGAAACAGGCGGTAAGCTCATGGGGCTAACTATCTCATTATTGTTGATTTCTACAGTGAGCGCTATGGTTTTTGCTGGCCCAAGGGTTATGCAGGTAATGGGCGAGGATTTAAAAGTTTTCAGGTTTCTATCAAAAACGAAGAATGGTATTCCACAAAACGCTGTGCTCTTTCAAGCTGTGCTTACCTTGGCTTTTATATTCTCCTCTTCATTTGATCAAGCACTAACTTTTGCTGGTTTTACCCTTAGTTTAATCACTTTTTTAACAGTAGCTGGACTTTTTGTATTTAGGATTAAGAAACCAAACTTACATAGGCCTTTTAAAACGCCCGGTTATCCCTTTACTCCATTTATCTTTCTTTGTTTGGTGGGTTGGACGTTGGTCTTTATCCTAAGAGATAGGCCCGTTGAATCTACTGCAGGTTTGGTAACCGTACTAGTAGGTTTGATTATTTACTTCTTGGTAAACAAAAAAAGCGATTGAAATAAATCAATCGCTTTTGTAATTGTTCTAGTTTAAATATCTTCCTCTAACTAGTATTAATTACTAGGTCGTTTTCTCACTTGTGTACTTACGCCAACCCAGCAGCCTACAGAGATAGACTCGCCTTCTTGCATACCCATGGTAAAGATATCTTGTACTGAAGGGAATTGCTCTCTTGCTTGTGCCATTTTAGAAGAATTACCAGCTTTAGCATACATGTCATATGCTGCTAAAAATACGGCACGGGCTTTTACTGGATTAGGATCTGAACATTCAGAACTGCTTCTCATATACAAATCGCCTATTAATTCATAAGCTTTTGGTGCAATGCTCTCATGCGATTCTATGGCTTTCATGGCCTCTTTTCTAGACTCGATTTTTTTACCTTGAACACTTTTAAATAAAGCGATATCGTAAGCAAGTTCAGCTTGCTTTTCAGGATCGTCTTCTGCCAATTCTATCGCCTTTCTTTTCCACTCAATAGCCGTATCGTAGTCTTTTTCTATTTGATATTTTTGGGCGATGGTTCCTGCCAAACCTGCAGTAGGCTCTACAGCAAATACATTTTCAGCAGCTTTTAAGAAAAGAGGGTCATCAGTACACTTATCGTTGAGCATGTATTTAATGGCTCTCTTGGCTGTTTTAATATCATCAGGATTGTTCATTATTTTATCACCCATTTTCTCGCGAACAAAGTTACAATCGATGGTAACTGCTTTAGACAAAAGATCATCTATTTTATCTTGCAGATCAATCCACTTATCTTGCTCAGCACCCTTGGTAGAACTGATGTTCTCTTGAATTTTTTCAGAAATATCTTCGTATTGGGTAAGAACTTCATCTTGAGTCATTTTCTTTCTTGCCTTTAGGTTTACTATAGACAGCATCAAGAAAGTGAAATTAGAGCGCGAAGAATTCTTGCCATTTAACTCGTAAGACCTCTTGTACACATCGTACATTTTTTTCCACTTGTCGGGGTCTTTTCTGTCTTTGTAGTAGAAGTATACTTTACGGCCTTTTCTTTCTATTACGTCGGCCTCTTCACCAAAATATTTGATACGGTCATCGTAAAGTGTAAGTACCTTATCTTGATAAGTAAGTATTTTTTCTTGATCTTTACCTCCTTTTTCTTCTTTTTTTATGAGCTCCTCATAAAGGTCAACACCTTTAATGTAAAGACCTACATTAAGGTTAGGTGTATTCTCAAGAAGCCAATTAAAAGGGGCAACGGCATTGTCGTAGTCTTTTAATTGAAGACCATCAGAAAAGAGTGCATATTTTTCTTTAGCTGTACCTGGGTCGGCGCCCCAGCACCAGCCGTCTTCGCAGCCATCACTTTGGGCGAAGGCTATTTGAGAGAAAAGAAACGTTATTAACGCTAACAGAGGAAGTGTTTTCATAATTGTGCTCAGTTTAATTAATTATTTATCCTTTAATCAATCCATCAATTGATTGCATTTACTTGTTAACCTGGGAAATATTTATCCCTTAACTTTTTTATTTCTTGTATTTTGTTGTTGTATTTTTCGATTGTTACTTGATTTTCTCCTTGCCTTTTTTCGTACTCGATTAAGGCTTCACAGAGCCATTCTCCTTTAATATATAAATCCTTATTTAGCTGAGGTACGTTTCCTACCAACCAGTCAAATGCAACTTCAGATCTCTTAAAATCCCCTAAGGGAAGGCCATCAGCAAATAAGGCATATTTTTCTTTGGCTTTTCTAGGTTCATTTCCCCAACACCAATCGTTCTCACAGTTAATTCTTTGCGCAGTTACTATCTGAGAAAGCAAAACGCCATTTAAAATTAAAGCAAAAATTAGAATTGGTGCGCGCATGGTTAAATAATTTAAGTTAATTTATCCTTCTTCTTACAAACCACCTGTCATTTACCGTTAAGCCTAATTTAAATTGAACAAACTCTTCTGATATGTTTTCTGTATTGTCTCCCGCTTGGGTAACCCCATAAATAGCAGCAAAGTTTAAATTTGAAAAACCCCTATTTACCGGAAATGAGAAACCAATGCTGGCAGATAGCTTTTCAATTTGCTGTCCATCTAAGGTAAAAGGTATTTGCTCATACGATAGTCCACCGCGATAGGCAACACGCTTAAGATAGCTAGAAACCGAAGTAATATCGGGCACCCACTCGGCACCAAACCTATACGTGTAAGTATTGGACAGGCCTGTGGTTCCATTAAAGTCTTCATAATTTGACCAAGACTGTCTTATAAAGTCGATGCCTATCAAATATTTGTATTTGTTTTCTATGCTCAAGCCAATGCCCAATTCTGCAGGCATAGTAATAGAACCATCTACATTGTTAAGCAAGGTGTCTCTCTGTTTGAGTTCTTGACTTGTAAAATAATTTCTTATGATTTCTTCGTGTTGCTTTACATTATAATCAGCACCAAAAGCATAGGTAGCGCCAAAATTAAGGATCATCTTTTCGCTGATTTTCCCAGAATAATTAATGCCGGGCTTAAATGAAAAGTCAGATACCACAGTCCTCTTTAAAAACTCTATATTCGATGAGCTTGATGCACCAGTAAGATTGCTAAAAGAAGAAGTACTAAGAGAACCAAAGTTGTAGATAATTTCAAGGCCCGCCGTAAATCCTTTGAACAATCTGAAGGCGTTGGCCCAATATACCTGATTAATGCCTCCCTCATATACATAAGAATATTCTACAAAAGTAGGTGCATCGGGAAGTTTCTCAGTGGTGTTTGTCTCGAAATTGACCAAACTGTAAGGCCTTAGTCCAGCGCCAGTTACCCAATTTCTATTTAGAGGGAACCCGAAGGAAATGTAATCTAGGTTACCGCCAAAATCTTTCTGCTGTAACTCGCCCTCATTAACTGTTTTATATTCTGAAATTGCGCCAACATCAAAATAAGTATATGTATTATAGGCTAGGTTTGCAGGGTTGATCACATTACCATACAAAGGGTGCGGTGCACTTATGCCCATACCTCCCATGCCATCGTTTCTGATGTTTCCGGGGTTGATCACTTCGCCAACGCCGAGTACAGAAAAAGGTGAATTACCTCCTTGTGCCAAAACCATTGGAGCACTAAGTGTACAAAAAAAGGTTAGCAGTAAGTTTAATTTGACTTGTTTTATATTTCTAGAAATCACTAATGACATGAATAAAGTCGCTTTTTAAAAATAAAATATCAGACTAGTAAAAAAAGAGACATGATTTTAAATGCCTTCTAATATTTTATTAAGCCCTATTAGCGTAAGGTGCTGATTTACAAAGATGGTAGCTTTTAAGCTACTTTCAAAAAAATTTGCGTCTCCACCACAAAAAATAACATTAATTTGTCCAAATTTTTCTCGGTATTCTCTAATATTTCCTTCTAGCTCGTGTTTTATGCCAAAATAAACACCCGATTGCATACAGCTTTGAGTAGAGTTTCCAATAAAATTTGGTGCGCTCCCTAGTTCTACAGAAGGCAATGCATTGGTTAACTCATGCATCGCCCTGAACCTCAATAACATACCCGGCGAAATGCCCCCACCTAGGTACTCTCCATGCTCGGTAATGAAATCATAAGTAATACAAGTGCCCAAGTCTACTACTAGGTTATGCTCGTTGGGATAAGTTTGCTTAGCACCTACCGCAGCGGCAAGCCGATCCATGCCGAGCGTTTCTGGTGTTGCATATTTATTGGTTACAGGTAAGGGAGAGGCCTTATTTAGTATGTGTGTCGGATGCTTTATGCGAATATATTCAATTATCTTTTCAAATCGATTGTTAACACTGCATATTATTGCTTTTTCCAAGGGCATCCCCTTCAAAAAATTTATAAAAGAGGGTAGTTCTGTACCTTGCCAAAGTTCAGTCAGGGCTCCATCTTTAAATAAACCTGCTTTTACTCTTGTGTTACCGATATCTATAGTAAGGTTCATGAGAATTAATGTTTTGGCAACTTATAACTTGATGATGCTTTTGAGGCTGTCGAATCTTTACATATTATGTAAAAAAATGATTCAATTCTTAATAAGTGCTTTAAATAGACCATACGCAGTATTTAGTTTTATGAATCAACATCAGTTTGTTTATTTTTATGGCATAAAATTCAGTTATTGTCAGATAGCATGGAGTTAACCGAGGCCAAGAAGCAAAGAAAGTATTTGTTAGTAATAGCAGGACCGACAGCGGTTGGCAAAACAGCATTGAGCGTTAAAATTGCCCAACATTTTAATACAGTGGTAATCAATGCAGATTCTAGGCAAATCTACAAAGAGCTACAAATCGGAACAGCAAAACCCACTTTAGCAGAAATGGAAGGCATTAAGCACTATTTTGTAGATTGCCTTTCGCTTTCTGAAGATTATAATGCAGGAAAATTCGAAAAGGATGCTTTGATGCTTTTAGAAAAATTATTTAAAAAGCATGATTTGGTCGTGCTCTCAGGAGGCTCAGGTATGTACATAGATGCGGTATGCCAAGGCTTGGACGATTTCCCCGAAGTGCCTGTCGAAGTAAGGGCTCAACTAGAAAAAGAGCTAAAAACCCTTGGTTTGGAAGTATTGCAAAAAGAACTTGAGAAAAAAGACCCTGAGTATTATCAGCAAATAGATATTCACAATCCTAGACGCATTACGCGCGCTTTAGAAATCATAAGAAGTTCTGGCGAGAAATTTTCGACTCTGAGGAAAAAGCACTTAAAAGAAAGGCATTTTAAAATTGTGAAAATTGGCTTATACAGAGAGCGGGAAGCACTTTATCAGCGCATTAACAAAAGAATGGATCAGATGCTTTCTGAAGGGCTTTTAGACGAGGCAAAAAGCGTCGAAAGCTTTAAGCATACCAACGCTTTACAGACCGTGGGCTACAAAGAAATTTATGGTTACTTAGCAGGAGAATACGACTGGGAAGAAACCGTGAGGCTTTTAAAAAGAAATACCCGTAGATTTGCCAAAAGACAAATGACATGGTTCAGGAAAGACCAAGGTTATACGTGGTTTCATCCTGACCAAGAAAATGAGATTATTGAACATACAGAAACACAAATTGGAAAAGACCATTAACATAGGAACGAGAGGTAGTAAGTTGGCCTTATGGCAAGCATACTATGTAGCAGATTTATTAAAAGAAGCAGGTTTAAAGGCCAACATTATAGAAATTGAAACAAAAGGCGATAAAATCTTAGATAGGAGCTTAGCTAAAGTTGGCAGTAAAGGTCTGTTTACCGAAGAGCTGGAAACCCAGTTGCTTGAAGGTAAAATCGATATGGCCGTGCACAGTGCCAAAGACTTGCCCTCTGATCTGGGAGAACATTTTAAAATCATTGCTTTTACAGAAAGAGAGCAGGTAAATGATGTAATTGTTTCGGATGATAAAAATTTAATGAAAAAGCCTAACCCTGTTTTGGGCACCTCTTCGGTTCGTAGAACAGCTTTATTTAAAAAATACATGCCAAACGCTACCGTGGTAAACATGAGAGGAAACTTACAAACACGTATAAAAAAAATGCGCGACGGGCATTGCGATGGCTTGGTGTTGGCCTTTGCAGGAGTACACCGAATGGGCTATAATGATATGATTGTAAAACAGTTGCCTGTAGAAAAATATGTGCCGCCTGTAGGTCAAGGTAGCGTGGCAATAGAAGTAGCCGATACTTTAGATAAAGAAGTAGAGGCTGCTATAATCAAAGCTGTGAATCATACTGAGTCGGCGGCTTGTTTGAGTGCAGAGCGGGCTTTTTTAAAAAAATTACAGGGAGGTTGTAGCATTCCTGCCTTTGCACATGCACAATTAAACAACGGTAAAATACATATGCAAGGCGGCATTATAGATACCGATGGCGTAGCCTTTGTTGTAAGGGAAATGAGTGCGGGTGTAGAAGAATCCTCTCAACTTGGTACTCAACTAGCCCAAGAGATTTTGGAGAATGGTGGCGATAAAATACTGGCTAGATTAAAAGCGGAAGAATGAAATAATTTTAGTATTTTGTTTACCTTTTCTCAAAAAGAATAATAAAAACTTGAAATTATATAGAGATAAATTTAATCAAATCACTTATGAAGAAGCTATTCTTATTATCGGCCATATCTTTACTCACCACAATTGGACTTTTTGCACAAAATTGCAATCCGTTTTTCAACTATACCGAGGGCACTGTAGTAGAACACACCAACTACAACGCTAAGGGTAAAGATCAATCGAAACAGCGCATGCAAATCAAATCTGTTAACCAAACTGCGAGTGGAGTAGAAATGATGGCAGATGTTACCTTATTCGATAAAAAAGATAAGGAGGTTTTTAACAATGAAATTCAAATGCTTTGCGAAAATGGTGTTTTTAAAATGGACATGAGCCGTTTTATGCCACCAATGGCCCAGGCAGGCGGTGCAGGTGAAATGGAAGTGGTTTTTGAGGGAGATGACCTAGAGGTGCCTCAAAATCTATCTGTAGGAGAAACGCTTAAAGATGCGATATTTACAGTAAAAATAGAGTCGGACAATCCGGCAATGTCTGCTGTTATGGGTGGAGGAACAGAAACCTCGGTATACAACCGCAAAGTTGTAGGAAAAGAAACCATTACCACTCCTGCAGGTTCTTTTGAGTGTTACAAACTAACTTATGATACCAAGATAGAAACCAAGATAATGGGTATAAAAAAAGTATTTGAAAGCTCATCTGTAGAATGGTTAAGCGAGGGTGCCGGAGTTGTTAAAGTTGAGAATTACAACCAAAAAGGAAAATTGGAAAGCTATATGGAGTTAACCGCCTTTCAGAATCAGTAAAATTCATGTAACATTAAAGTAGAAATATATCATCGGGTTGCTTATAAAAAGGCAGCCCTTTTTTTGTGCCGTTCGTCAAAAATATTCTTTGCCTAAATTATTCTATCTGTAAATTTGTTGGGATTTCTAAGGTTAGTTTGATAGCATATTAAAATAAAGATATGGCCTAGAGTTCTGCTAAGCTTTTCCCTTAATTTCAATGTTGTCAAAAAACCGTTAATAAAAATCTTTCTTTGTTGATTAGATGCACTTAAAAGGCTGTTCCCATTTTTCGCTAATTGTACCGATATGCTGTTGCCTGTTCATGTGGGTACAGCAAGTAGCAGCGCAGCCTTTTTTAGATAAAACATCCTCTGTTGCTTTTGAAAATAATACTTTCTCTGAGGCACTTACTAAGGTTGAAAATGCCTACCAAGTCTCTTTTGTGTATAGCAGCGATGTGTTGCCAGAAAAACAACTAACAGGTAAGTACGAGAAGAAAACGCTAAAAGCACTTTTAAATGAAATATGTTCGGGCAATAATTTAGATTGGAAAGTGAGAGGCAGTTCCATTGTATTGGTAAGAGAAAAATATACTGCCACGCTCAATGGTAAAATTATAGATGCAGAAAACGGCGAAGAACTGATAGGAGTAAACTTATTGATTTTGGATAAGTCTACAGGAGTCACGACAAATCTGTATGGCTTTTATTCACTTACCCTACCAAAAGGAGTTTACTCTATAAAACTCAGTTATATAGGCTATAGACCTAAGGATATTGAGGTAGATTTGTACCAAGACCGGCGGCTAGACTTTAAATTGGAACCTGTCGATTTACAGCTTAATGAGGTAGTAGTGGAAGGTAAGCAAGAGAAAGAAGACATTAATGTAAGTGGTTTAAAAACTGGTAATTTTTCTCTAACAAAAGATATTGCCCAGCAAATGCCCTCTTTTTTTGGTGACACAGATCCGGTAAGGGCTCTACAGCTTTTACCAGGCGTACAGTCAGGTGCTGAGGGCTCTACAGGGCTTTTTGTTAGAGGGGGCGGTGCTGACCAAAATCTCATTTTAATAGATGAGGCCCCAGTTTTAAACCCTTCTCATTTCTTCAACCTTTTTTCCATTTTTAATACAGATTTGCTAAAGGAAATTGAGTTTGCCAAAGGTACCATGCCGGCTAAATATGGTAATAGACTCTCCAGTGTATTGGATGTACGCTTGCGGGAAGGCAACTTTCAAGAGTTCGATTTTTCGGGAAGTGTGGGCAGCTTGTCAACCAAGCTAACATTAGAAGGGCCTCTAAAAAAAGGGAAGACTTCTTTTATAATGAGTGGTAGGCGCACTTATGCAGATTTGCTGGTGAAATCCATTCCAAACAATTCACTTAGTGCCAATGCGCTGTACTTTTATGATTTCAACATCAAGCTAGATACCAGATTATCTCCCAAAAACAGCTTGTCATTTTCAGGCTATTTAGGCAGGGATCGCTTTGGTTTTAGGGACATTTACAACGTTAATTGGGGAAACCAAACGCTATCTGTAAGGTGGAACAGCATTCTTTCAAAAAATCTGTTTTTAAATAGTACGGCTTACGGCAGCTATTTTAGAACACGGTCCGGAGTTTCTTTACAAGAAGAATTTGCTTACAGCAGCAGGTACAATGTGCGGCAATATGGCCTCAAACAAAACCTCACTTGGTACATTGATCCCACACATCAGTTTGAAATGGGCTATGACATAAACCGCCAAAGATTTTTCTTTGGAGAGATACAACCATTAGATGAAAACTCGATTGTGTCTTTAAGAAGAATCGCCCCTTCTTACACGAGAGAATTGGCCGCTTATATTAGCTATCAGCAAGAAATCGCCAAAAAATTAGCTTTGAACATTGGATTGCGTTATGCGCAGTATGATAATACAGGCCCTGGTCTACAATATCTTTATGATACTGAGCGCGTTGTTTCTCCAAGTACATCTGTAGAAAACATTGTCGATACCATTAGATATGAAAGAGGCGAGCGTTTCAATACTTTTTTAGGACTTGAGCCAAGAATAACCTTAAGATATTTGCTTGGTGCCAATAGTTCATTCAAATTGGCTTACCACAGAAATCGCCAATACATTAATTTGTTGTCTAATACCAATGTGCCAAGCCCTGTAGATATGTGGGCTCCTGTAAATTCTTACATCGAGCCACAAATCGGAGATCAATATTCTCTTGGCTTTTTTAAAAACCTGAATGACAACATGTATGAGCTATCTGTGGAGGCATATTACAGGTTTATGAGAAACCAAATAGATTTTAAGCCGCTTGCCAATTTGCTGCTTAATGATCATTTAGAAACGGAGATTTTAAGCGGCAGCACACAGGCCTATGGTGCAGAGTTTTTTTTCAGGAAAAGAAAAGGAAGGTTTAAGGGGTGGTTGTCATACACATTATCTGAAGCAGTGAGCGACATACCTGGCATCAACAACAATCAGCCTTATCCAACCTCTTATGATAGGAGGCACAATCTTTCAATAGTAAGCAGTTACAAGGTAAATAGGTATTTGGAGATTTCTGCCAATTGGATGTTTGCTTCAGGCTTGGCTTACAGTTTTCCTGTTGGCAAATATGAGAAAGACCAATTTATTGTACCTTATTACACCAGCAGAAATGGTTTTAGGTTGCCACCGGTACACCGTTTGGATGTTTCTGCAACATTTTACAGAAAGATGAGTGTAAATAAGAAAAATGAAAGCAGTTTCAATTTTTCTATTTATAATGTGTACAACAGAAAAAATACATATGCCTATGTTTTTAGACAAAGCCGCGAGGATCGCTCCAAAACTGAGGCGGTAAAGTTGTACTTATTTACCATTATCCCTTCGTTTACCTATAATTTTAAATTTTGATTTAAAGGATAATGCTATACTGGCAGTATAGCAATGATTACTTAGTTAGAACTGGAGATTTTCTGCTATTGACTTTTTCAAGTAAAACATCCGTTCGTTTTTTTAGAGTGGTAAGCTTTTGGGTTTTGGGTTTAAAGGTGTTGGAAACTACTTTTTGCTTTTGTATTTCTAGAATATCTTCGAGCGCAGTCACATAATTTTCCGTCCTTTTTATGGCATTGTTTGTTACAATGTAGCTTCTCTTTTGTAATTCATCCAAAACTGAGGTTTCTTTTAAAGAAAGCTGTGCGCTTACTTTTCTCAAACCTCTCAAGATTTCTACATGATTTTTTTTGTACTGATTGTTTTGGCGTATCAAGTAAGCCATGTAAGCGGTAAATGGAATAATGATGACCAAAAAATAAAGCATAAAAAATTACGGTTGTTACAATGCAAAAAAACGAAAAAAAGAGACTTGTTTACATAAATTTAACAATTATGTAACAAATTAAAAAGTAAAAATATTAGGCAGCTGATAGACTCAACTGCCTTTTCTCTTCTGTTGCGATGCGCATGTACGCAATTTGTATTACAATTGGTATCATCATTCTGTAGTCTGGCTTTGCCAAATCGTTTAGGATCCAAGTAGTGGTGAGGGCTACTCCGAAGGGTCCTGTAAATAAGGCAATGGTTTTGCCCCAGAAAAATTTATGGGCGCCAATCTTTAAACCTTTTAATAGGCTAAACTTCATGGTTTTGCTTATGGCCAATTTGGCAATTGAGCTGGCCAACAATACACCAATTACCCTTGGTTTAATTTTCTCACGCCTTATTATTTTCTTAATGTCTTTGCTCAGGGTTTGCCTAGTGTAATCATGCGGATTTATTTTGAGCTCTTTCATAAAACTTTGTAGTTCTTGGGAAGGCATCTTTTTCATAGATTCCATTAAAACCTTGGATAATAGCATGATTTCTAGCTTCTCTGTAGACTTTTCGCTGGCGTATTCTATTCCGGATTTTTTACAAACCCTTTCTAGCATACTGCGGTAAGGCACGCCATTGCCAGTAATGAAGTTGGCAAAAAAGTGTCCTCCAAAATACTGTATTTCTGCGGCTATTAGGTTCCAATATTTCTTGTGATCAGGAAAATATTTGTCTACCCTTTCGTATTGCATTAAGCGAGAGTTGAACCGCTTTTTTCCATTAGGTAGTTTAGTGAGGTAGTTTACCAATACATCTAGCTCTTCTTGCTCACTATGCTGCAAAAAGGCCAAATCAGGATCTGTGATATAGGGCATCGTTGTTTGTTTAGTTTATTTAAATGTTAGGTTTGGTTTAATTGCCCTTAAAAAGTAATCAGGTTAGTCATGAAAATTGTACGAAATCTACCCACAAATGATTTGTAAAAGCATCTTAAGAGCGCACAGATTCTTATGCGTGTAATAAAAGTGATTTATTCGCTAGTTTTTATACAGATATTTTAAGGCTCAGTAAAGAAATCTAGTGCATATATTCCAACCTCTCACCTATACCTGGTTTTTTTATACCACCGAATGGAGTTCTCAAATCCCTTTCCGTACAGCAGCTTAGCAGAAAATTGATGTGCTTGGTTTACATTGTTGGTCTATACGTTAGCAGCCAAGCCACATTGCGAATGATTGGCGATTTGAAAGGCATCTGTTTCACTTTCAAAGGGAATGACATAATCGACAGTAGCAAAAAATTCTATGTGGCCAGTGCTCTTGGGGATATCTAATGTTTTTGATAAATGAATGTGCTTGCCCGTATTGCTTGGTTTCTATCAACTCTAAAGCCACGGCATTGTCTTTTATTAAGGCTGCAATCTTGAGCGGTATTTGAAACGTTCTTTTGCAGCCGAGCTACTCTAAGCCCCGAAAATACTCTGAGCACCTACCACAGCTTTGGCAACGTCTCGTCCTGTAGAGCGTGGTATTTGGGCGCATACCTCGCTTGTAGCATAGTTTACGTTCTGGATCTGCTTTCTATTTTTAGGAAGCCTCAATTCCCTATTTATGTAATTGCTGATCTCTTCCATATTATGTTGGCCTTATCGGTGCCTTTTCTTTGTGGAATATACTGTATTCTTTCTCAAAAACATACTTCCCCGTAATTAATGGTTTCTCTGAGGCAGCTCTGTGTCATAAAAGGTGATTTACATTCGTTAACACAGCGCAATCAAGTATCAAAATGCTGCTCCTCCACACTTGGGGGATAGACACGATTTATAATTTAAGAACAAACTATGAAACTGAATTACACGATTTCTTTATTGTTTTTGATGGTTTCCCTAGTGTTTAAGGCACTGGGCCAAGAGGAAGATTATGCTTCTAAGTACTTTGATGAAGCATCAGAGCAGGAAGCTCCTGCCAACGCTGAGATGCCCACAAGCATGGACGCTTCTTTTTTAGCCAATGCTTTTTTTAGTGGTAATGATAGCTCAAGCATGTTCTCTAGTGCTTTTGGATTTACTCAAATAGGCGACCAGCAATATGTAGGCATGAGGCTGCAACCAGAACTCGCATTTGGCAAGTTAGGCCTAGGCTTAGACATTCCACTTTTATTTAACATAGAAGATGGCTCTCTAAGAACTGAGGAGTTTGAAAGGGGAGTGGGCGCCTTGCGTTTGATACGTTACTTGCGCTATGGTGTAAAAAAGAGAGATCCTTTTTACATTAGAATGGGCGACATTACAGGTGCTTATTTGGGGTATGGCATCTTAATGAACAATTACACCAATGCGGTTAGCTTTGAGCGCCGTAAGCTAGGTTTGAACTTTGATGTAAGAATAGCCGGAATTTTCGGGGTAGAAGGCATTTACAGTGATGTAAATGTAAGTTCACTCAATTTACTTGGTATTAGGCCCTATGTGAGGCCATTTGCAAAAACGCCTATCCCTGTAGTGAGGTCTTTAGAATTTGGAGGAAGTTATGTAACAGACAGAGATCAAACCTCGCAAGTAGAGTTAACAGATGAAGAAACCATAGTTCGCAATAAAACGGTATTTTTTGATCAGGGCATGAGTGCTTGGAGTGCTGATATGGGCGTAACTTTCTTGAAAATTCCTTTTATTACCGTAATGGGCGCGGTGCAATACGCTAAGTTACTGCGCAACAATTCCGATAGTTTGGCTACCTATTTTGATACGCAAATAACGAGTGGTGCGGCAGATGGCACCCCTTTGGCAGATGGCTACCAACAAGGCGATGGTTTGAGCATCGGTATCAATGCTAAGATGAATTTTATAGGTAATTTATTGAATGTAGATGCGCGAATCGATAGACTTTGGTACTCTGATCACTTTTTACCTCAATTCTTTGATGCCAGCTACGAAATGAACAAAGATTTGAGAATGATTTCTCTGGGCACTGCTGAAAAAATGCAAGGAATTTACGGCGTACTCTCAGCTACAGCCTTAGACAAAGTACGGGTTAGTGGCAGTCTATTGATGCCTGATGAAGTGAGCGAAGAAAGCCCTGCAATGCTACAACTCAATGCCGAATTGATCAATATGTTCGATCATTTAACACTAACGGCTTCTTATATAAAAACAGGCTTGGTCAATCTTGAAGACATTACCACTTTAGATGATCGCTCTTTGGCGAGAGTTAGAGGCACTTACCAAATCAACAAATTTTTGATGATTGGGGCAGATTACCGTTGGACCTATTCTCTGCAAGAAAGTGGCGATTTTAAGGCAGATCACTTTTTTATGCCTTACTTCGGGCTAAACTTTCCATTAGGAAAAAACAAGACCTATGAGTCTAAAGAAATAAGATTGGAAGAATAAAAAAAGAACATTCTCAACAGAAGAAAGCTGGCAGTTTTGTCAGCTTTTTTTATTTCAATAGAGTGCGCCCAATCATCACAACTTCTTCAAAAAAAAATAAAAAATCCTCTCATACATAGTTTATTTCGTAAGCCTCATCTAATTTTGATGCAAATATCATAATTTTTTAAAATGGACGGAAAGGCAATAGTCCTTACAAACGGACTTCTAGATCATTACAAAGCAAAAACTGCACACGGCCTTATCAGAGGCACAGAACGTTACGAAATAGTCGGCATTATAGACCACAAGCACGCGGGCAAAGACGCAGGCGAGGTGTTGGATGGCAAAAAGCGGAACATTCCTGTGTATGCCAGCATAGAAACCTTTAAAGATGAGTCTCCTGTAAAGGCAGATTTCTTAATAGTAGGTATAGCCACCAAAGGTGGCGTATTACCTGAAGATATGAAACCTTTCATAAAATCGGGTATTAAAGCAGGTTTATCCATTGTGAGTGGTTTGCATGAGTTTTTGACCGAAAATAGAGATTTGGTGGAATTAGCCGAGGTATATAATGTGGATCTAATTGATGTTCGCAAACCCAAGCACAACAAAGAACTACACTTTTGGACAGGAAAAATCGCTGAAGTGGCTTGCCCTAAAATACCAGTAATCGGTACAGATTGCAACATGGGCAAGCGCACCACTTCACGCTTTATCAATGAAGCCGTCTCCGCAGTGGGCTTAAATGCACACATGCTTTACACAGGGCAAACAGGTTGGATGCAAGGTGGTAAATACGGTTTTATCTTCGACTCTACTTTAAATGATTTTATTTCAGGAGAAATTGAACATGCTATTGTAGAGTGCTACAAAAATGAAAATCCCGATGTGGTTTTTATCGAAGGTCAGTCTTCTCTGCAAAACCCAACCGGCCCCTGCGGTTCCGAATTTTTGATTTCTGCTGATGCCGATGCAGTTATTCTACAGCACGCACCTACTAGAGTGTATTTTCATGGAACGGAAGGTTACAAAAGAAAAATACCAACTTTAGAGCAAGAAATTGCACTTATTGAAATGTACGGCGTAAAAACTATGGCCGTAACGGTTAATGCAGAAAATATGACTTTAGAAGAGGCTCGTAAATACCAAAAAGAAAAACAAGAAACTTTGGGTATTCCAGTGATTTTACCGCTCGAAGATGGTGTAAATACCTTGGCAAATTCTATTGCAGAATTGGTGGCTAACTTTAAACATCCCTTTAAAAGGTAGGGGAGAAATTTTACTAAATTTCCTTAACGCTTTACAACAACTAAATCATGAAAATTACCTCGGTACAGACTGAAAAAAAAGAACTCGGATTATTAAGACCTTATTCCATAGCTTATAAGACAGTAGATTCTGTGGCAGTAAGTTTGGTAAAAATCGAATTGGAAGATGGCAATTATGGCTTAGGTTCAAGCAATCCTAGTCCTTACGTGGTAAACGAAACCCTAGAGGAAACCATGGCCAGTTTGGCTGCCGACGATTTTTCATGGTTGCTTGGCAAAGACATTAGAGAATTTCAGCAACTACTTTATGAATTACATCAGCGCTACCCAAAACAACCAGGCGTTTTATCTGCCTTAGATATTGCGCTTTACGATGCATTTACCAAATATTTAGGAATGCCATTGGCAACTTTTCTAGGTCAAAAAATCGAATCGCTTTATACATCTATTACCATAGGTATTAAAAATGTAGAAGAGACTTTAGAAGAAGCAACTGAATATGTAGAGCGCGGTTTTAAGATTTTAAAAGTAAAGCTAGGCAAATCTTTTGAAGAAGACATTGAGCGCTTGGCAAAAATTAGGGAAAAATATGGCAATAGCATTTTAGTGCGCATAGATGCCAACCAAGGCTATGATTTTGAGCAAATCAGCGATTTTCATGAAAAGACCAAATCTTTAGAGATTGAATTGATTGAGCAGCCGATTGATGCTAAAAACATAGCTCCAATGCGAAAATTGCCTGATAACCTAAAGGCCTTGATTGCCGCGGATGAGTCCCTTATTTCTCCTAAAGATGCGTTTAGTTTGGCCTCGCCTCCATCTGCGTGTGGTATTTTTAATATTAAATTGATGAAGTGCGGCGGTGTGAGCAAGGCTTTAGAAATAGCCACAATTGCCCAAAACAGCGGCATCGACTTAATGTGGGGCTGTAACGATGAGAGCATTATTAGTATTTCGGCTGCTTTACATGCTGCTTTTGCCTGCCCTCATACCAAATACATAGACCTAGACGGCAGCCTAGACCTCGCCAAAGATGTGGTATCAGGCGGCTTTATTTTAGAAGAGGGAAAAATGAGAATCAATGGAGAAGCAGGTTTGGGGGTGAAATTGATATGATCCAAACCAAATGCCCGAGGTTAAATAGCCCGCGACTTTAGCCGCGAGATGCGGTAGGGGAATCAAAAAACAGAAGTCCCTTTTTCAATCTCCTCCAAATCTGTCTTAATCACAATGCCCCATTTCATTTTTGGGATACTCGTAAAGAAATTTAGGGTTCTTTTACCACGGTAATCGATAAAGATATCGGAGCCTGTTTGCATGTAAGCGGCCCTTTTCATTGCATCAAAACCAGCCCGCTCTGGCGGAATGGTAAAAGGAACCTCAGTGACACTCGAATGATTGATTGGTGTGAGCAGTTTGATATCGCTGCCATTTTTGCTACAAATAACGATTTCCCCTGTCTCGCCCAAAACCTTACTGTTGTCCAATAACAATTCTTTAAGGTATTCTTCTACATCTGCCACTATGACTGCATTGCCAATCCATTGATCATATTTATCATAAAGAGGGGTAACTACTGTCATTTGTTGGTTGTCGGTAATGTAGTTGATGGTGTCTTTGTTTTCAGGCTTTCCTAAAAAGGTAAAGTCAAGTTTGGGCTCATTGATTTTAAATTGACTTTCTTCATTGGTGTTATAGATGATTCTGCCAGAACGGTCCGACATTATAATATCTGTGTAATGATTACTATTGACAATTGGCGCTAAAATATGGCTATAATCAGACCTTTTTTCATTATAAGTGGCATTGTAGGTCAGGTTGTAAGCATGGTCGTCGCTCCAATAAGTGATTCTACTAAAATCGTTCAGGATAATGGGCGAATATTTTATAAAGTTGAGATTGGCCTCCAATTGGCTAAAATGCCTTTCTACTTGTTTTGCTTTGAGTTGCCCCATGATCTTCATTACAGTCTCGTAGCGCTGCAAGTTAGATTCACTTATGTTTTTATACGCATTGGTAACTATAATGGAGAAGACAATGGTAATAAGCAAGGCCGCCGAAATAATGCCCGTTAGTATTTTTTGTCTATTTTTCTCACGGTTCTTTTCCTTTTCTATAGCTTGCTTACTAGCGTGTAAGTACAGCCTTTGCAACTCTGTGGGTGGTGGTTCTTTACCTTCTTCCATACAGTCTTGCAACCATTTATCGGCAAGCGCGATTTCAGACTCTCTAAGCAGCAGTTCTTTGTTTTTATTGGCTGCTTCCCATTCGAGCGATTTTTTAGAAAGTTTGGTGTGGAAGTGCACATGCTCTCGGTCAATATCTAAAGTTCTGAGTAGCTCGCTAAAACTGGCGTGAAAATCCCGCATGCCAGGTCTAAATTCTATCCATTGTATGTTGGCGAGTGCATCGGGCATCTCCTTTTCACCCACATAATTATAAAAAACCGTAATAATGCGCTTGTTCAAGCTTACAGCGTATTCTACTTCCTCGGCACAGTAAGGCGAGCGAATAGAGTGTGGAGAAATGATAAAAACCAGGTTATCTGCTTCTTTAATGCCTTTAAATATCTCTTTTTTAAAATCGGTGCCTGCAGAAATGTACTCTTGATCAAACCAAGTAGTTTTACCATTGAGCTGTAAGTATTCATTGAGTTTGCGAGCAAAGTCTGAGTCGCTTCTAGAATAAGAAATGAAAACCTCTATAGGCAAAGAAAAACTCTTTTGCTCACTTTCAACAATAAAATCTCTGTGTACATTGGTGGGAGAGTAATTTTCTCTGCTCTCGCTTTCTTTTAACCAAGCTTGTGCCAGTTCGAGATTTTTGCCCCTGAGCAAAATGCTCATGTTGCTATTTTGTTTTTGCCACTTTAAAGCTTTTACCAGCAGTTGCTTGTGCCTTTCTACATACTCAGAATCTGTATACAATGCATGCAGTAATTGATCGCATCTTGCATTAAGAGCTATTTTGTTATTGAAAGAGCGGCTGAAATCTAAAAACTGTATAGAATTGATGAAAGAAGGAATGGTCTCTGAGGGCGTGTCTTCAATTACAATAGAGATGATCCTCTTGTTTAGCTCATAGGCATAGTACAATTCCTTTAAGCAATACTCTGATTTTACTGAGCTTGGCGAAATCAGATAGATAAAATTAGTAGCGCCTTCAATACCCGTATTGATTTCCTCCTCAAACTTTTTACCCGAGCGTATATCGGTTCGGTTGGTCCAAACCGTAAAGCTATTCCGCATCAATTTTTTTCTGATCACCTCCATTCGGTCCTTATCTTCAGTTGAGTAACAGATAAAGGCCTCGGCCATTAGGTTGTAGGCGTTCTTTTCACTTTCGCAGATAAATTCTGCGTGTATTTCAGAAGGCTCGCATGGCGGATGTTCATTGTCGAATTGTAGCTTTAGCCATGCTTCTGCTTCAAGGCGTTCTTTGCCCACCAACAGGTAATCGTTCTGCTTTTTATGCGCTATCCAATCCAGTGCTTTTAGCAAAATGCTGGTATGCCTTTAAACATAGGCTTTATGCTTGTTTAAAGCACTGCTTATAGATTGGCAAAGCACATTAAGCGCACCTTCACTTTCTTTAAGATAGATCCAATTGAGGTCTTGCACTACGGGATGCATCGAGTCTTTGATCTCATTGGCATTGGGCATGCGGCATAAAATGGGAATGATCCTTTTGCCATATTTCAATGCAATCTCTATCTCTTCTCTACAATACCGAGAGCCAATAGAATCGGACGAAATAATGAAAATGAAATTATGTGCATTGATGATGCCTCTTTCAATTTCGGTTCTGAAATTAACGGCCTCAGGTATATTGTTTTGGTCGAACCAAACCTTTAAAGAAGCATTGGTCAATTTTTCAACTAAGTTTTTGGCAAACACAAGGTCTCTTCTAGAATAAGAAATAAATATATCATCACAGGTTTGACTACTGCCATTTTTTGTAGAAATAGAGATTGATGCTTCTGTCATGGTATCAGCTTAAAAAGATAGCTCTGCTAAAGAAAAAATGTCTTGGATTCCGCTGCAATGCACAGTTATAAAAACTTCAAGACTTAGATGGAATTCTAACGCACAAGCTATTTCAACATTTTACGTGTATCAGCTGATTTTGGACATTAATGGCTGCCCACTTATCTTTTGAGATGCCTCCTATAACGATATTTGGTCATAAACTGCACGTTTACTCTTGCTCCAAAGAAAAAATACATGTCGTCTCTTCTGTTATTGTCTAAACCCACATTGCCATCCAATACATCGGTTCGGGCGAACCGAACGCCGCCTTCTAGCTCTATATTGATGCTTTCGTGTAGATAGTATTTAATACCCACACCAGCGGGTATTACCAATGCCATATTGCTTACGGTGGTATCATTAACGGCAAGAAGGTCTCTATCATCATCAATGGATCTTGGATTGAATAGCGTGTAACCAACCCCACCAAACAAATATGGAGAAAAAGTACTCGAATAGCTTTCTATGCTACTTTTTGGTATAAACTCGTGCACCAAAACCAAAGAACCTTCGGCATTTAAAGACTTAAAACCTGTAAATAGATTGCTGTTTTCTTTTGGCTGTGAATACAACTGAAACCCACTCAGCTCTGCTCTTAGGCTTATAAAATGGGTCAATCTGTAAGAGATACCTAGGTTAAGCAGAGGAGTTAAATGGTTTTTTTGATTGGCAAAATCCGGAGGAGTACTCAAATCGCCTGCGTAAGCTGTAATACCAACACCTATATGGTAACTAAAAGGGCTTAAAAGCGGATGTGCATATTTTTTAAAATAGGGATAGGCCAGTGTTTTTTTCGGGGCAGGTGAATGTGGGTCTTTGGGGTCATATCCCGTATTTGTTAGGGCGAGACTTGGCAAAAAGATTATGCAGACCACAAAAGAGAAAAGGGCTTTAGCTAACATAGAAGTTTCAGATAAATTCAACTTAATAATAAGCAAATATTTGCCCCAAAAGATATGTTTTTGTGGCAAACTATCTACCAAAAATAAGCAAATCGCAATAGTCTATTTTGAAAAAGGTGCAAATAAAATTGGAAGATGAAGCCCTTCGAAAGATATTACCTTATTGGTTTACTGTTCCGTTTTGCTTTTTTTCTCGTTTAACCATGCTAAGGCTAGCACAATTACTACAATAGCACTCACGGCCCAAAACAAAGTGCTAAAGCTTTGTTTAAAGAATGCTTGGTAGAAAAGGGCTCCATAGATACCGCCAATGGCCGGGCCAACAATAGGAATCCAAGCATAGCCCCAGTTAGAAGTGCCCTTGCCTGTTATCGGTAAAATAAAGTGTGCGATCCTTGGGCCCAGATCTCTTGCAGGGTTAATGGCATAGCCGGTCGTTCCGCCTAAGGAGAGACCGATGCTTACAATTAAAATACCTACAATAAATGGGTTAAGACCTTCTGTAAATTCATTGGCACCGATAGAAAGAAGTCCCAATATTAAAATGAAAGTGCCTATGATTTCACTACTCAGGTTGGCAAAATTGTGTTTCATGGCGGGGCCAGTGGCAAAAACACCTAATTTTACGGCGGTGTCGCTAGTGGCTTTCCAATGAGGTAGGTATTGTAACCAAACCAAAGTGCTGCCTATTATGGCGCCAATAATCTGCGCCGAAATATATATAGGCACTTCTGCCCAGGGTAAATCGCCACTTACGGCCAAAGCCAAAGTAACTGCAGGGTTGACGTGTGCCCCACTTACCTGCCCTACTGCATATACTGCAATGGCTACGGCAAAACCCCAACCAAAAGCCACACTGATCCAACCAGCATTTTTAGAAAAAGAATTGTTAAGCGAGTTGCCTGCATTAATGCCACAACCCAAAACAATCAAGATCATCGTTCCTATTAATTCTGCTGTAAAGTTTGTCATTTATTCTCATTTTCATTTAAGCCGCCAATATACAAAATAGACTTATTTATTGATGTTTTTTTGATATATCCGTAAATTTTAGGAACCAATCATCATAAAAGAAATATCCTTCTGTTATTAGTCAGTAGACAGCTACAATGTTCTAGAAATTAGCTGTATGCATATCAATGATAATGATTTAGACAAAGCCAACTTTTTAACAGCAACTAGTGTAAAAGTTGGATTTTTATAAACCTTTAAAGGGAATTTTATGGATGAGTTGCAGCATATGACCAAAAAGCTACTTGGGGAGTTTAAAAAAGTACAGAAAAGCATTAATAAAATGACCGAGGCCGGTTACTACACAGAGGCACTTCAAATTATTAATAACATTAGCCAAGACAGTTTTGAGTTTGATGTAAGTGTGCCCAGAAAAATGCCCATAGAAGATTTGATGATTTTGCTCGAAGACCACCGCCAACTCAATGGCTTTCAACTCAATGTGTTGGCCGAGCTACTCATGATGGAAGGAGACATTTACTTTGCTATAGAAAAGCTAGATAAAAGTAAAAACTGCTTTGAGAAAGCACTACGCATTTTCTATCATTTAGACGAAAGAATGGAAGAACCCTTCTCGATAGATTTGATGGACAGGATGAACCAAAGCATGGAAAAAATCCAGCGTATTAAAAATAAAATCAATCAGTGAGTGGCCTCGCCATAGCCAAAGTTATCCAAAATTTCTTGCGCCTCGGCTGTAAGTAGATAGTCAAAAAATAATTTACTGGCTTCCTTTTCATTCTCAAGTCCAAAATTCAGAACCATACCACCATGAGGTATACCTTTCTGCTGTTTTAGAGGTATCCAACTGCCCTTTTCAGACATATTTTTAAAGTAAGAAGCAGAAGCTGCGGTAAAAGCAAAATCGACGCTCTCCGCATAAACGTATTGATTGACCTTGCCCACATTTTCACCGTACACCAATTTGTTTTTTAACTTCTCCCATATCCCTTGTGATTTGAGCCAATCTTGAGCGGCTTTGCCATAAGGGGCTAAATCAGGTTCGGCAATGGCAATGTTTTTTACTACATCGCTTTGCAAGAGTGCAATTAAGTTCTTTGTGCTCAATAAGTTACTAGAGAGCTTTTTTTTCGACCAGCCAATTGCCCGACCATGAGTAATTACAGTGGGTTTTTGAGTGGTAATTCCTTTCTCAAAAAGATTGTTGGGGTATTGCATATTGGCCGAAATAAAAATATGAAAAGGCGCTTGATGGCTAATTTGCGCCGTCAACTTTCCCGATGAAGCGGAAATGACCTCTACATTTACATGTGGATGGTCTTTTTGAAAACGCTCTTTTATTTTTTGCATAGGATAGGATAGGTTGGCAGCAACTGCCACTCTTATGGTAGTAGTTGATTGGATGAAATTGAATGTAAGTGCAGCGCAAATTACAAGCAAAAATCCCAGAGTAATTATGTTTTTCATTTTCATTAAAAATGCGGTTCGTTCTAATAGCTGCTTGATAAATAAGCTTAGCAATTTAAATACTAACACTTTAAACAAAATTATTTCCCTCTTGATGGTAATTTTTTGATATTTGTTTCAAAATAAAATTTAATGAGGACATGAATGTATTGATTGTTGGGTCAGGAGGAAGGGAGCACGCTTTTGCCTGGAAGCTCAAGCAAAGCTCAAAAATTAATCGTCTTTTTGTAGCACCAGGAAATGCAGGTACTGCCACTATTGCTCAAAATGTATCTATAGCTGTTAACGATTTTAAGGCATTAGGCGATTTTTCGGTACAAAATAGCATCGACTATATTATTGTTGGGCCAGAAGTGCCGCTTGTAGAAGGTATTGTAGACTATTTTACAACGCATCAGCAACTTTCGCATATACACGTAATTGGCCCAGATAAACGAGGTGCCGCTTTAGAAGGCAGTAAAGATTTTTCAAAAGCCTTTATGGAGAAATATGGCATACCTACTGGCAAAGCACTTACTATTAGCAGCGATAATTTGGATGAAGGTTTGGCATACCTCGAAACCAAACCTAGCCCCTATGTTTTAAAAGCAGATGGGCTTGCAGCGGGCAAAGGGGTGATCATTACCGAATCTGTAGAAGAGGCCAAAGGCAATCTGCAAGAAATGCTAGCAGGTAAGTTTGGCGAGGCAAGCAAAAGCGTTTTGATCGAAGAATACCTCTCAGGTATTGAGCTTTCGGTATTTGTGCTAACAGACGGTAAAGATTATTTGATCCTACCCGAAGCCAAAGATTACAAGCGCATTGGCGAAGGTGATACCGGTTTAAATACAGGTGGTATGGGCGCGGTTTCTCCCGTACCTTTTGCTCAAGGCGATTTTTTAAATAGAGTAGAAAAGGAAGTAGTAAAGCCAACAATTCATGGTTTGCAAGAAGAAGGCATTACTTATAAAGGTTTTATCTTTATCGGGTTGATGAACGTAAATGGAGCACCTTATGTAATTGAATACAATGTGCGTATGGGTGACCCTGAAACAGAAGTAGTTTTACCAAGACTAGACTCCGACTTAATGGACTTGATGGAAGCTACAGCCAAGGGTACGCTCGGTAACAAAAAACTGGTAATTAAGTCAGAAACAGCTACTACTGTTATGTTGGTATCAGGCGGTTATCCAGGTAATTACCCTAAAGGAAAAGTAATGCAAGGGTTTGAGCAGGTTGAAGATGCCTTGCTTTTTCATGCAGGTACTGCCCAAAATGAAAATGGAGAAGTGGTGACTAGTGGCGGTAGGGTGATCAGTGTAACTGCTTATGGCAATAATATGCAAGAGGCTTTAAATAAAGCTTACCAAGAAGCCAGAAAAATCCATTTTGAAGGCAGATACTTTAGAAAAGATATAGGTTTCGATTTGTAATAGGTTTCATCCATTCATTTTAAAATATAAATAATACCTTGAAAGCATTTACAAGCCTTAAAGCAGGTGTACTAGGCGGAGGGCAATTAGGAAAAATGTTGATACAATCCGCAGCTGATTTTAATATCGATTTGCATGTTTTAGACCCAGATGGCGAAGCACCTTGCAGCAAGCTTACGCCATATTTTACCCAAGGTTCTTTACAAGAGCACGATACGGTAGTGGCTTTCGGGAAAGATATGGATGTGCTTACCATAGAAATTGAAAAGGTAAATGCCCAAGCCTTAAGTTGGTTGGAGTCTAACGGCGTACAGGTTTATCCGCAACCGCATATAGTTCGTATGATCCAAGATAAACGTGAGCAGAAAAAGTACTACCAAACCCATGGCTTTCCTACTTCAGACTTTATTTTGATCAATAATCCTGAAGATATTAAGCAACATAGCTCCTTCTTACCCGCTTTTCAAAAAAGTGCAAAGGATGGTTATGATGGGCGAGGCGTACAGAAAATAAACACACTAGAAGACATAGGAAAAGCTTTGCCAGGAGAAGGCTTGCTTGAAAAAGCAGTAGATATCAAAAAGGAAATCTCAGTAATTGTGTCTAGAAATGCGAAAGGGCAAACCAGTACTTTTCCAGCGGTAGAGTTGGTATACCACGAAGGACAAAATTTAGTGGACTATTTGATTGCTCCAGCAGATATAGCCACAGAAATAGAAGAAAAGGCCAAGTCATTGGCCCTGCGCTTGGTAAAAGAATTAGAGTTTGTAGGTTTATTGGCTGTAGAGATGTTTGTAAATCAACAAGATGAAGTATTGATCAATGAGATAGCTCCAAGGCCACACAACAGCGGCCACCAAACCATAGAAGCCAACATCACTTCTCAATACGAACAACATCTGCGCGCTATTTTAGGCTTGCCTCCCGGTGATACCGCATTGGTTTGTCCTTCAGCCATGGTCAATTTACTTGGCGAGCCGGGTTATCAAGGAGAGGCCAACTACCAAGGTATAGAAAAAATTTTAGCTGTTCCTGGTGTGCATTTACACTTGTATGGTAAAAAAATTACCAAACCATACAGAAAAATGGGCCATGTTACCATTACAGGTAAAAACAGGCAAGAACTCGCCGAGAAAGTAAACTTGGTGAAAAAATCTTGTAAGGTGATAAGCTATTAAATTCTTCCGATGGGAGAGATATTGGTTACGGGAAAAACCTACCCGCACATTCCGCCTTTTGGTTTTCAGACCTATTTTTTTGAAGAGTTGCAACGGGCAGCTAATGAGCTAGACCTAAAATTGTATTTTGCCGATCCTTTGCGGCAAAAAGAAGAAGCTGATATTTTAACAGGCTACAAATTACAAAATGGGAGTTGGCTTCCCGTTGAATTTAATTTACCTCAAATAATCTACTACCGATTTAGCAGCGCAGAATTACCCGAAAAAGCCATTTCAGAAAAATTTGTACAATTTTGCCAATCTCGAGGCTGTATTTTGGCCAATCCTTGGCCTATGGTTCAGCTTGTAAACGATAAATGGTTATTCCACCAGTTTTTAGAGCGACAAAAACTAGCGGAGATTCCTGCCTTAGAGGCTTCTGCGCAAAATTGGGATACGTTAAAAAGCTGGTTTTTGAACTATAAAAAGCTTTATTTAAAGCCAAGAAATGCTTCAAATGGCAGGGGAGTAGTGCAATTATCTATTATTAATGCGAACAATGCTGCTCAAGGGTTTTTGCAAAAATCAGCAGATAGTCAGAAAACACTCAATGAGGCAATGATACTGAATCTCCTAAAAAAGAATCAAGATTGTATAATACAGCCTGCCACAACTCCTGCTACCCAAACCGATGCACCATTTGATATTCGGGTAATGGTTCAAAACAATGGTTCAAATTATAAAATTAGTGGCATAGGCATTAGAAAAGGTAAATTAGGAAGCAATACTTCTAATTTAAAAGGTGGGGGAGAGGCTTTGCCCATAGAATCGCTTTCAGATTTTTTACTTAAAGAGATTGAGGAAAGCGCTTTAATACAGGCGCTTACCGAAAAATGCTTAAAAGTTTCTGAGCAATTGGACAAAACTTATGGAAGTTTCTGTGAATTAGGCTTTGACGTTTTGCTCAATAACGAATGGCAACCTGTAGTGCTTGAGGCCAATGCCAACCCTGGAAGGTGGATTTTTACAAAAATCGCTGATAGATACTTGAATAAAAATGATATTGTATCCAGAAAAATGTGGCAGAAATACAGTGATATGCGCAAAAGAACCGTTTCAGCCCCGCTTATCTATCTTAAAGGCTGTTTATAGTTTAGGATTTTTTGGTTATTTCCAACAAATACGATGTTTTTGAAGTTTTGTACAAGCCTTTCCAACCTTTTTAATAAAAAGGGCGTCTATTCAATAGCGAGTCTTTAAAATAGTTAAAGTGTATGTGAAAAAAAGTTAAAATAACTCTAACTGGCAACCAATCATGTACATTTAGCATATTAGTAATAGAGGTTACTATTAATGAGACAAGAAATAAAAAAGAAGTTTGATTGAATAAATAACCGACTTGAGTAAGTAACTTCTTTTTTGATATAAATTAAAAATCTATTATTGAATTATATAAAGCTTAATTATGAAAAGAAAAATTACTAGAAAATTTACAATTTTAATGCTTGCGGTAGTTTCGTTTACTGCACAAGCATTTTATCTTCATGCTGAGGTAATGCCCCCGGCAAAAGAGAAGTTGGTCGTTGAAAGTGAGACCCTCACAACTTATGATGACTTTGACTTTGAGGTATATCCCAATCCTTACAGGGAAGGCCCCATCAATCTAGAAATTAATGGAAATGTAAGTGCTGCACTACAAATAAAATTGTACAATACGATTGGTAAGGTAGTACTGTCAGAAGAGTTTCAATCTGGATTTGACCATTCGCAATTAACTTTAACACCTTCAATGAAGTTAGCGCCTGGTTTATATTTTCTCTCTATATCTATGCAGGGAGAAAACTTCTCCAAGACCAAAAAATTGATA
This sequence comes from uncultured Thalassovita sp., assembly GCA_937129345.1. Lineage (GTDB taxonomy): Bacteria > Bacteroidota > Bacteroidia > Cytophagales > Flammeovirgaceae > Chondrinema. The sequence continues at coordinate 52,355 of CAKZMZ010000259.1, forward strand.
GTAAGTGAGTAATTTAAAACCATTTCATAATTAAGCAAAAAGCCAGTCTTTTAGACTGGCTTTTCTTTTTTTCAACCATTCATAATTTCTTCAATTTCTTCTGCCTCTCTAGGAATATCCTTCATTAAATCCACCGGGCCGTTGTCTGTAATTAAAATATCATTTTCAATCCTTACACCGATTTGTTCGTCCCTAATGTAAATGCCCGGTTCACAGGTAAATACCATACCTGCCTCAAATTTTCGGTGCCTACTGCCGTAGTCGTGCACATCTAACCCCATGTGATGCGAAACGCCATGCATAAAATACTTTTTATAAAGTGGCTTATCTGGATTTTGCTCTTTTACTTTTTGCGCATCTAACAAACCTAATTCTATTAATTCTTTCTCGATAAAAAGCCCAATTTCCTTATGGTATTCTTTTAACGTATTTCCTGGCACTAGCATGCTAATGGCTTCTTTCTGCGCTTTTAGCACGGCATTGTAAACAGCTTTTTGGCGTTCGGTAAACTTTCCACTTACAGGTATGGTTCGAGTTAGGTCCGATGCATAGTTGGCGTACTCACAGCCAAAATCCATGAGAAGTACGTCGCCTTCTTTGCATTGGTGGTCATTGCTTACGTAGTGTAAAACACATGAATTGCTACCAGAAGCGATGATAGGCTCATAAGCTGCCCTTCTTGAGCGATTCCTTAAAAATTCATGCATCATTTCGGCTTCTATTTCATATTCCCAAACCCCTGGTTTTACAAATTCTAATATACGCCTAAATGCTTTGGCGGTAATATCGCAAGCAATCTGTATGGCCGCTACCTCATGCTCAGATTTAATGGCCCGCAAATGGTGCATTAACGGCGCTAACCTTTCATACTCATGTAAGGGATAACGCTCTTTACATTGTTTAATAAATCGGGTATCTCTCGTTTCAACCTCAATTGAAGCGCGTAAATGTTCATTGGTATTGAGATAGATATTTTGAGCCTCATAGGCCAATATGGGAAAAACACTGTCAAACTCGCTGAGCCAGTAAATGGTCTCAATCCCCGAAATTTTTGTGGCTTCTTCCTTAGTAAATTTATGGCCTTCCCAAATAGCGATCAATTCGCTGGTTTCTTTAAGAAAAAGTATTTCTCGATGCTTTTCGTCTTGGCTATCAGGAAACAGCACCAATATCGACTCCTCTTGATCGATGCCGCTTAAGTAAAAAAGGTCGGTTTGTTGTATAAATGGGCGAGTTCCGTCGGCACTCGTAGGCATAATATCGCTAGAATGAAATACGGCTACAGATTCTGGTTTCAGTAGTTTAGCGAGATTCTTTCTGTTGTTCATGAACAATTCGCTAGGTAAAGGTGTATATTTCATGCTTATGTTTTTGATGAATGGTAAATACAAGTGAAAAGTTATGTATTATCTTAGCTTAAAAAAAACTTCATTGCTTTTTATAGAAAATTCCTGCAAAAATGGAATATTTTTATCTCGTTTAGCATTCTATTGAAAATTACTACCTCAATAACTCTCACAAAAATCCTATTTGATGAACAGTAAAATCCTTAGTTGCTTTCTTATCATGTTAGTGGGCAGCGTATTTGCTCAATCGCCCCAAACTCCTAAATACTGGGTTTTATTAAAAGATAAGGCAGTAGAAAACTACGACTATAGAGCGCATTTAAGTCCGCAGGCTATAAAGAAAAGGGCGCTCATGCAAATACCACTAGAGCAATATTCCGATATTCCGCTCAATGAAACATATCTTAAAAAAATTGCTGAGAAAGGCATAAGGACACAAAATACCTCTAAATGGCTGAACGCTGTATCTGCGCAACTTACAGAAGAACAACAAAACTGGCTTTTACAGCAAGATTTTGTGAAAGAATTGGTTCGAATTAGCGCGCCATCTAAAGTATTAAGGCATACCGGTAAAGTAGATAGTGGCGAAGGTAAAAGGTATGCTACGGCGATAGAACAAATGGAAGCTACCATTATGGAAGAGGCAGGCCTTTCTGGAGATGGCATTATCGTCGGAGTGATAGATGCTGGATTTTACGGCTTAAACAAAAATAAAAACCTTAAGCACCTTTCAAAGGATGATAAAATTTTAGGGTCTAAAGATTTTGTTAATCCTGAAAGAAACGATTTGATCAATGAGATGAAAACCTACTCAGACGACCACGGAACCCAAGTGGTGGAGCATATAGCAGGGATTAGGAATAAGGGGCCACAATTTGGCTTTGCGGTAGATGCCTCTTTCTATTTGGCCAGATCGGAAAAAGGAGATACCGAAACCCGTGCCGAAGAAGACTATTGGATCAGTGCCATGGAGTGGATGGATAGCTTGGGCGTTCGTATTATCAATACATCTTTAGGTTATGCTATGGGTTTTGACGATCCTAAGCAAAACTACAGCTTAAAAGATATGAATGGCAAAACAGCAATGATTTCTAAAGCGGCTCAAATTGCTAGTGAAGAAAAAGGATTGCTTTTGGTCGTATCTGCCGGTAATGAGGGTAATGATGCCAAGTGGCAAATAGTTTCGGCACCTGCTGACGCTAAAGGTGTTTTGTCGGTAGGGGCTACCGGTCCAAGTGGCTTAAAGGCAGGCTATTCTAGTATAGGGCCTGATTTTCTTCCTTATTTAAAACCCAATGTTGCTTGTTATTCTTTAATGGGCACTTCTTTTTCAGCACCTATAGTGACCGGATTTGCAGCCTGTTTAATGCAGCACAAACCAGAAGCTACGGGTATAGAAATTAAAGAGATTATCGAAAAATCTGGCAACCTTTTTCCGTATGGCAACAATTACTTAGGTTATGGTGTGCCTAAAAGTTCAGTAGCATTACAGCTGCTAGACGGTAAAGAAGCACCCAGTAAAATAGAGCGAAAAATGGCTGTGGGTAAAGATAAGATGATTATTAGAGTAAGCGCTAAAGACCTTAAAGACGCAGTGGTATTCCACAAGCGCAAGCAGTTTTTTGTTGACAAGCAGATTTTGACCAAGCCTTCAGGTAACAAGTTTAAAATAGCAAAGCCTAAGGGTGTTACGCAAAGTACTTTTGTTTGTGGCGAAAAAGTAGTAGAAATTATCTGGTAGAAAACGGCTAGCAGTAGAACCAAAAAAAAGCGCTTTTACAAGAATGTAAAAGCGCTTTTTTTATGATAAAAGGTTATGTTTTTACTTTTTAACCAGTCTTTTCCAAGTATCTGTTCTTCCAAACAAAGAGACGCCAATGTAGCCTCTACCCTCTAATATGTTTTCATTTTTTCTTGAGATTTCTGCATAAAAACTGTAGGTAGAACCATTATTGGGATCGTAAATGGTGCCATTTTCCCAAATGTATTCTTTATTGTTACCCACAAATTCAAGGTCTTTTAAGATGATCATACCCTTGAGTGGGTCTTTCCTACGGGCTTCATCAGGATTGTTGACGTCTGTTCTTGGTTTGCCTTTTTCATCATTAGGTTCTTTGAGCCAAACTACCTTGCCGTAGTATTTATTAGGATCTTCCCCATTTTCCTTTTTGCCTTTGTAAATACTTACTACCGACCGGCCATTACTTGGCTGCCAGTTGCCTAAAATAATATCTTCTACTTCTTTTTTTTGTGCTTGTGCGCCAAATGCAAACAGGGCACTTATAAACCATAATAAAATTGTTTTTTTCATGTCTTATTTACTTTTTGATGTATGTTATAATTAAGATAGTATTGTTTTGTAACCTTATGGGCTTACCAAGCTAAAGCCAACTCTAAAATATAAGGGCATGCCAATATTATTGTTAATTATTGCATCAGAAGCCCCTGCATCTTCATCAAGCGTAAAGCGGTAGTTTACTCGTAAGCCTGCTTGTAAATTTAACCAAATAAAATCACTTAGTGATTTATCCCATGAGATACGGGTACGGATTTCAGACTTCCTTAGTTCTAAATCATCCGTTGGGAAACCTAGACCGTTGTCGGGAGTACCTTCTAAAAAGTAGCTGTGGCCTTCTAGTTCATAGCCAAACATAAGCAAAGATTTAGTAGAGAAGTTATGCCTTACAGCACCTCTTGCTGGCAATAGTAGTTCTAAGCCCCACTTTTCATTAAAGGTTTTGTTGTAAAGCATTACGGGAATGTGCAGCACCCTACCACCTCGGTAGGTGCGTGTAGCGCCAAAAGCCAAATTGGTATTGTCGTTAAATTTCCAGCCGTAGAGTACAGCGGCGCTGTATTTTAACTTGCCAAAGTTTGGTTGAAATTGATCAAAGTCATGTGCGCCATTTAATGCAGCATCGAATTGAAAAAGCATGAAGTTTTTCTCATTGAGCGGTTTAAAAACTATCGCGCCTACTCTAGTTGAGCGAAGCGGTGTATTGCCTAAGCGAGTAGCCAAGCCATGACTTTCAGCTACCGAACCAAAATTATAGTTGCTCTCCCAATGGCTTACGGTAGCATTTACAATAATGGAACTCTTAGAAATTATGGGGAAATTGGCATCAAGCCTTAAACCATGGTTGAGGTTTACAGGCGATACAGCAGAATAATCGCTTTCTAGCGCATCGCCACTTTCAGAATCAAGGTCGAAGCCGCCTACAAAATCATAACTTACGCTCACCAGTTTGGTGGGGCTAAGGTTGATAACTTTGTTGTTGCAAAAGTTTTTGATTTCAGTATCATCAGCCGCCGCAAAATCATCCATATTGAATTCATCGTCTTGCGCATAGCCGAAACTCGCAAAAGCTAGAAAGAAAAATAGGCTTAGTAAATAAGTAAGAAGTTTTTTCATAGAGTTGCTTTTTGGATTGAGCGCCAAAGATAAGGCATCTTTGAGCATAATTTTTACAATTAAAAAAAACAACTTTCAATATATCTAATTGTTTGGGTTTTGAGGGGGGGCTAAAATGCGCTCCCAATCCCGTTTTGTTGCTATAATTACTTATATTCCGAAGTCGGGAGACTTCTTCGGGCTTGACTTTAGCTTAATGATTTGGCACAGTTCTCACTTCGTTAAGAACTGCGCCAGTTAGATTTCCGAACCTCGAACCACTGGCGCAGGTCTCTGACCTGTGGCAGCATATGGCTATTGCCAAACATATAGAAGTCTTCTGACTCTCTGGTCGATAGCGTTTCGCTTCGACCTAAAGTTGTAAAAGGAGTAAATTGATATTTCTCTCCCTCAACCCGGAAACAAAGACTTATCTATATCAGGAATGATGTTCAGAGCATTTTTGTAATAAAGCTTCCTCAATACTTCATCAGACAAATCCAAGCCGTACATGTGCCAAAAGGCATGGTATTTTTTGTAGTAGGGAAAGTATTCGTCATCAGTTTCTAGCACTCTAAAATAGGTGGGGTACTCCTCGGGATGCCAAGCATCTTTGCCAAATAAAACCCTGTCTTGGTATTTCTCAAAAAACTTTTTGGCATTGCGGGGCTGCCTGCCCAATTCGGCAATTACGGCGCCTATGCCCGCATACATGTTGGGGTATTTGTCCATTAACTCGCCCAACTTACCTAGGTTGTTGGCATACCAACCCATGTGCGCATTAATAAAAATGGTGTTGGGATGCTTTTCAAAAACATGGTGTTGTTCGTCTATAATTTGCTGCCAAGGGGCCGGGTCATCATCACTTCTTTGGCGTCTTGGGTGCGTTTTTAGTTCTAACCAACGTTCATTATCGGCATCCATTGGATCCCAAAAAGATTTTGGATCAGCTGAGTGTATGAGTACAGGAATACCCAATTCCCCGCATTTTCCCCAAATGGCATCCAATCGCTCATCGTCTACAGGCACTCTGTTTCCATCAACATCATTTACGCCAAAGCCTAAACTTTTATAGATTTTGAGTCCTTTGGCTCCTGCTTTTACATCGTCTTCCAAACCTTTTACCGCTTCTTCTGTCCAACCTTCATTACCAATGCCAATAAAGGAAATATTGGTAAAGACCACAAAGCGGTTGGGGTAGCTATCGGTTACTTTCTTTACAGAATTGACCAAATAGTCGTGCCCGTTTACATCAAATTGCTGGCCGACACGCCTAAAGCCTCTACCGCTTAAGTTGACCATCACGCCCATATTTAGAGAGTCCATGGAGGCCACGACTTCAGATAAATCTTGGTTGGGCATTTTATACTGATGGCTATGCACATCTACAAAAGGATATTTAGCAGAAATAACCCTGTGCTCTGGTACCACTAAAGTGGAGGTTGGGTTGTATTCCTCAAAACCCATGGTGGGTTCGGGTGTTTCTTCAGTATTTTCTGGTGAGGAAGAGGGCGTACAGCTAGAAAATAGAAAAGCAATGCCGATTGAAATGATGAACGAAAGCCTCATGGTCGAAAAAAATTATGCAGAAAACATTGTCACTTTTACACTTCCTTGATTTTCTGTTGTGCGGAAAAATCATTCAAATATAGGCGTATAATCGGGAATTATACGTAAAAATGAATTGAAGAATGGTATGCTAAGTAAT
>CAKZMZ010000260.1 GCA_937129345.1 uncultured Thalassovita sp.
ATTTAAGGGCTCAGGCCATTGAATTGGGACAGTTAATTTATGCTGAAAAAGGCAAGGCATTTTTCTCTAGAAATGCCGCTTATTGGGCTGTGAGACAGGGTGAGCTTTAGGTAAAAAAATGTATAATTTTTAGATAAATGCTCCAATATGACGTGTTGTGCAACTTGTTATAGGATTTTTTTTACATAAAATGCCCATTTTTAACAAAAAACTTATTCAAAAGCGATTTTTTAAGTGAATTATTTATTACAATTGCCTTAGTTAAATAAAAAATACTAACTATGGAGAAGTACACAAAAATTAAAGAAATCCTCGAGCAGGCAGATGCAGATGCAGAAAAGTTTTATAGCCAAGGCAACAAAGCAGCTGGCACTAGACTAAGAAAAGCCATGCTAGAGCTTAAGAATATTGCACAAGATGTAAGAAAAGAAATCCTCGAAATGCGAAACAGCTAATTTAAGAGAACTGATTTTCTAGGCCCTTCAACTACTGAGTTGAAGGGCTTTTTTTTATCCTTCATATCGGATATGGGATCATTTTGTATTTAGTGTATAAAGTCATTAAATGTACATAGCTGGTTTACATTGGATTATCACTAAATTTGAAGGTGAGATAAATTTAATATGAAACAACACTTTCTGAACTACAAAAACCTGCTCCTGCTTGTTTTTTGTATACTTAGCCAACAAAGCGTACATGCACAGCAGAAGAGCACTTCTGAAAAGCAGAACGACTTACTTAAACTGCAGCTTTTAAAGCGCAATTTAGAAGTCTTCAGTCAGGCTTTGCCCGATTCTAATTATTTGAGTAAAGTTGCCATTGAGGTTTCTGCCGATATCAATACCATCAATTCTAATACTTTATTGCTAGATGAAACTTCGCTCAAAAACCTTTCGGTGTATGAGCTAAAATACCTCGAGACTCAGCAAATGAACGTTATTAAAGATGTTGAGAAGTATAACGAAGAAGCGGTAGAGCTCATTGAAGAGATGCAAACTTACAAACAGGAAATCGATACGCTTTATGCCACTTTACAAGACATTAGCAGAGACAGTTTGGCACGAGAACTCGATGCATTAGACAATAGTAATGCATTAAATATCTCGAAAGACAGCTTCCTTTACCTCTTCGATGTGGTTTACAAAAGAATAGAGCGCAGCAAAAGCGAGGTAGATGATATTTTGAACAATTTAAACTATGAGACCCAACTGCTCAAAGAGCTCAAAACCATACAGACGCGAAACTTGGTGAAGATAGAAGAAATGGTCGAGGGTAAATTGGGCATTAAATCATCGCCTATTTGGGAGATAAGCAGGAAAGATAACTTTACTAAAAACACCCTAGACAACCTCAAAAGCAGCATCGATAAAATAAGCCTTTATATCTCTAAGTATCAGTGGCGTTTCTATGTTCATATTTTATGTTACTTTATTATTTTGGGCATAGCCTTGTACTTTAAAAGGCAGCAAAAACTATGGGAGCGCTACAACAAAAGGTCCGATGAGATTGTGCACGTGCTGCATCCTTTACGTAACCCGCAAACAGCGAGTTTTTTGCTCACACTTTCCCTCACTAGTTGGGTACATTATGGGGCGCCCGGGGATTTTTTTGATGTAGTACTCATTCTTTTGCCCTTGCCCATCTTGGTGTTTATTTACCGATTTAAGCTGTACGCACTTTTTAAGGAGACCGCTATTTTTTCGAGCATTTTTGTTTTGGTGCATTTCCAGCATTTCATCGTATTCAATTCTTTATTTCATCGGCTTGCCTTAATCGTTTTTGCTAGCCTCATGGTGTATTCTATAAGGAGGATTCAAAAAAACTACCAAGGAGAATACCTCAAAACATTTAAATATCTTTTTAGAGTGGCCAGTTATGCACTTTATTTATCAATATTGGGTAACGTTATTGGGTATTTTGAATTCTCGCAATTTATAATAAACCAAGTCTCGGCGGCTATTGTATTGGCAGCACTTTTCCATATCTCCTCCTTTGTAATAACCGATATCCTTAAATTGTTTTTGTTATCGAATCGGCTACAGCAATTTAAATCTATCAAAAAAAATTACCCCACTATAAAATCGAGCTTGCAGCGAATAGTAAAAATTATAGCTGTGTTTGCTTGGTTAATTGTGGTCTTAAAAAATTCGGGGTTTTATGTAGAGGTTACCGAGCCGTTTAAGAAACTCTTATTCACCGAAAGATCTATAGGATCGGTCACTTACACCATTTCAGGGCTTGTTTTATTTGTGGTTACCATTTACTTATCTACCAAGCTTTCTAGAATATTAGAAGAGATTTTTAAGGAAGATTTGGGAAGAGAAGGCTCGGTGCAAAAAAGGAATGTAGGTGCACTCACTATTTTGGTGAGGTACGGTGTAATCACCATCGGTTTGCTCATGGCGGTTGCTTTTTCTGGCCTACCTGTTGAAAACATTACCATTATCATCGGTGCCTTAGGTGTAGGTATAGGTTTTGGCTTACAGAACATCTTTAACAATCTGGTTTCGGGCTTTATTTTGGCGGTGGAAAAACCTATTCAGATTGGTGATATCGTGCAAATAGACGATTTGATGGGAGAAGTACAGGACATTGGAATTAGAGCGAGCAAAGTTCGTGTGTTTGAGGGTTCAGAAGTGATCATTCCCAATGGCGATTTGATTTCTAAAAATGTGATCAACTGGACACACTCAGACCGAATGCGCCGCATAGAGATATTTGTTGGCGTTGCCTATGGTACAGATACCGAAAAAGTAATCGAACTATTGAAAGAAGCTGTGAGTAAATGCGAGGTAGTGAGAGAAGAACCGAGACCCATTGTCGTGTTCCATAATTTTGGGGATAGTTCCCTTGTTTTTAGAGTACTGTGCTGGACCAGCATAGATGATTTTCTAACAGGCAGGAGCGATTTGAGCATGACCATAGATAAATTGTTCAAAACGAACGACATTACCATTCCTTTTCCACAGCGAGACTTGTATATTAAAAGTGTGGATAAATTTCAAATCGATACAAAAGAAAAAGGCAGTGAGTAAGGCATTATCCTCATATAGCTATTTATTTCTTAACTTCGAATAAACTTGGTTTTAAAGATACCAGGCTTATTTAACTTTGAATTATGCTTACTAATAGACGACTCAAAAAACTTCATTATTTGTTGCTCCTTTTTTATTTGCTAGCCTGCCAAGCCAATGAGCAGCCAACTGTAGAAAGTACTCCCCCCAACATTGTTCTAATTTTTGCCGATGATTTGGGATATGGCGATTTGAGTTGTTTTGGGCAAGAAAACTACCAAACACCCTACTTAGACCAAATGGCTAAGGAAGGCATCAAGCTTACAAATTTTTACGTATCCCAGCCAGTTTGTTCAGCTTCAAGGGCCTCGTTACTAACAGGTTGCTATGCCAATAGGGTCGGGGTTTCGGGTGCTTTTTTTCCAACAGATTCTGTGGGTTTGCACCCCCAAGAAATAACACTGGCAGAGCTTGTGAAACAGAAAAATTACAGCACTGCTATGTTCGGTAAATGGCACTTAGGACATCTGCCACAATTTTTACCTACTAACCAAGGCTTCGATCAGTATTTTGGGGTACCTTACTCCAATGATATGTGGGCGAAACATCCCAATAACGCTAATTTTCAATTTGATGACTTACCGATTGTCGAAGGTACCGAAACAGTACGGTACCTTTCTGACAATCAGGATTCACTAACTACTTGGTACACCCAAAAAGCGGTGGACTTTATCAACACCAATCATGAAGAACCTTTTTTTCTGTACGTAGCGCACAGCATGCCGCATGTGCCACTCTATGTTTCAGACAAATTTAGAGGTAAATCAGGGGCAGGTTTATACGGCGATGTTATACAAGAAATCGATTGGTCTACAGGGCAGATCATGGAGGCACTAGAAAAGCAAGGCATTGCCGAGAATACCCTTGTGATTTTTACCTCAGACAATGGGCCTTGGTTATCTTATGGCACACATTCTGGTGTAACCGGACCGCTAAGAGAAGGCAAGGGAACTGTGTTTGAAGGGGGCATACGAGTACCGTTTATCGCCAAATGGCCAGCCAAGATACCTGCGGGTAGTGTTCAAGATTTACCCGCCTGCACCATAGATTTATTGCCAACCATTGCAAAATGGGTTGATGCAGACTTGCCCGAAAAGAAGATTGATGGCAAAGATGTGTCTTCAATTTTATTGGCAGAAAAAAATGCGAGTAATCCTCAAGATGCCTATTATTTTTATTATAAGCGCAATGAGTTAGAAGCGGTATTAAGTGGCGATGGTCGCTGGAAATTGTACTTTCCGCATACTTACCGTTCTTTAGAAGGCCGAGAAGGAAGATCCGATGGCCTCCCCATTCCTTACAACTATCAAACTAAGATTGACCTCGCTCTTTTTGACCTCAAAAATGACATAAGCGAAACCAAAAATATAGTAGATGAATATCCCGATAAAATGCTCCTACTAGAACAATTGGCAGATTCTGTTAAAATCGCTTTGGGAGATGATTTAGATGGGATAGAAGGCAATGAAAATAGACCACTAGGTAGACTCAATTATAACGATACCAATCAACCATGAAATTAATCATACTTTTAATCAGCTTGCTTTATGGCTCTACATGTTTTAGTCAAGAGTTGGATAGAAACACCTTGCCTGTAAGAGGTTTGGCTATTGCCGCACCCACACCTGAAACATTAGATCGTTTCATAAAATTTATAGATGAAGAATTAGCCCCCAATGGCGTAAATACCTTAATCCTAAGGATAGATTATCGATATCAATACAAGTCTCATCCTGAGTTGGTATTAGAAAATGCATTGTCTGAAGCACAAGTAAAATCAATAGTAGAAGTTTGTAAAAAACACGATATTGCCATTGTGCCACAAATCAATTTATTAGGGCATCAGTCTTGGCATAGTACCCTAGGCAAGTTATTGGTAGAATACCCCGAGTTTGACGAGACACCGAGCATACAATTGCCCGAAAAATACGAATGGCCTAACGATGATGGGCTTTATTGCAAAAGCTATTGCCCTTTGCATCCTGAAGTGCATAACGTGGTTTTTGCCTTGGTAGATGAGATACTTGAAGTATTTGAAGCAGATGCCTTTCATGCAGGAATGGATGAGGTCTTTTACATTGGCGAAGATGAATGCCCTAGATGCTCTGGGCGAAATAAAGCCGAACTTTTTGCAGGAGAGGTAACCAAAATTCGCAATCATTTGGCTTTGAGTGGTAAGCGTTTATGGATTTGGGGCGACCGCCTAATTGATGGAAAGGAAACAGGCATAGGCATGTGGGAAGCCAGTATGAACAACACGCACCAAGCCATAGATTTGATTCCCAAGGATGTATTTATTTGCGATTGGCATTATGAGCGCGTTGACCCAACAGCAGTATTGTTTGCTGCCAAAGGCTTTGACGTAGCCACTTGCCCTTGGAGAACTGCGGATTTGGCCGAAAAGCAATGGGTGCAAATGCAAGCGTTTAGAGCCAATACCACGCCTGCCATGGCAACTCACTTTACAGGTATGATACAAACCGTTTGGACAAGTGCTGGCAATTTTATGGACTTATACTATGGCGATAAACCCAATACTGATCCCAATGGAGATCAAGCGGCATGCTTTAAAGCAGTACTCAGCAAAATGAAAACTATGGAGGATTGATATGAAGTGCTAACCATAGATTTTGATTTTAGTGGGTAGTAGAATTATATGATGAATGATGTTCATTTCTTAAAGTTCAAAAAAGCAAGCCTTACCGCTTGGCCTCTGAATTAACGGCATTACTTTTTGCCTGACCTTGATTTTGTTCTTCGTCTTCTTTGTTTTCCTTTTCTTTTACTTTTCTTTGTTCTTCAGAAGCTTCTCCGTGTGCCCTATCGCCTAAAATACCTTTTTCTCTATTG
>CAKZMZ010000261.1 GCA_937129345.1 uncultured Thalassovita sp.
TATATTGGACGAGCTGTTGCCTAAAGTCGTCCATTTCTTTCTTCACCTCTTCTTTCTTTGGGTTCTTTTTTGGGGGGTTGTCGCCTTCCTCTTCTGTATCTTCTTTGGCCTCTTCTTGCGCAGGATGTATAGGCCCCTCCTCTTCTTTTTCTAAATACTCACCATAGTCCTCAGGCAAAGAATCATCGTATGAGTTAGAATCTTCGCTTTCTTCGTCTTTTTCAAACTCGTTTTCTTCAGGAAAATCCTGCATAGTTAAAAAAGTATTTACCTATAGATTACTCCAATTGAAAAATATTATTTCAAATTTAAACCAAATACTAAAATAATATAAAAAAGAAAGGCTTACAAATTAGTAAGCCTTTTATGCAGTTGTGTATTATCAATTTTAATCAAAAGTTTACAGACCAAACCTCTTCGCGGGTATGTGCATCAATATTTAAAATGACCCGCAATGGATTGGGCAAGATAACCAGTTTTGTAGGGTTTTCGCCGTATTCGTCGGTATCTATGGGCACACCCTCTTGATGGTTTACGTCATACACATTCCCCTTTTCGTTTGTGCCTATAAGCTTGTAATGATTTGCAAGATAGTCTAGTGGAGGATTTACAGAAGAATCTGGACTTAAATCGTCATAGACCTCTTCTAATATGCTCCTTAGTTGCTCGCCATGCTGCTCCAAAAATTTTGATCTAAGGTTTCTTATATTGTTCGCTGCTTCTTTTCTTTCTTGCTCGTTTGTGAGTTTTTCTGAGGCTTCTTTTTTGTCGATAATTTCGAGCAGTGCCTTGCCAATAGCAGCTGTGTCTATAGTTAGCATAAATTAAAAGTTTGTGTTTATCGGTTATTAAGTTTCAAGATGTAATACTACAATTTTATAACATTTTCCCTGAGTTAACATTCAAAAAAATTGTGCATTTATATGATTATTTTCATATGGTTTTGAATACGAAAATCTCATAACCGAGTAATTATGGAATTGTTGAACGGGGATTTTGACCCAAGCACATCTCTAACAATAGCGAAATAAACTACGACTTTAGGCGGTCAGGCTTTTTAAATTTGAGGCTTTGTGTAGTTTTGCAGTAGATTATAAATCTTGCATAAAATGAATATAGAGGAAAAGATTGGCATTGCTCTAGCCAAAGCGCTAGAAGAATTGTATGGTGAAAAAATTGAGGCCGAAAAGATCAACCTTCAACCCACTAGAAAAGACTTTGAAGGCAACTATACTTTTGTGACTTTTCCATATACAAGGATAGCAAAACAAAAGCCTGAGGCCATTGGCGAGGCACTTGGCAAGGCCATTCTAGAAAAAGAAGACTTGGTTAGCGCTTACAATGTGGTAAAGGGCTTCTTGAATATTTCCATCTCCCAAAGCTATTGGATCGAGCTTTTGCTTGACATTCAAACAGACGCAAGTTTTGGTAAACTAAAAGCAAACGACCAAAAAGTGATGGTGGAGTTTTCTTCTCCCAATACCAATAAACCATTGCATTTGGGGCATTTGCGCAACATCTTTTTGGGTTATTCTGTATCGCAAATTGTGGAAGCGGCAGGTTATGAGGTGATGAAAACCAATTTAGTGAACGACCGCGGCATCCACATCTGTAAATCTATGTTGGCTTACAAAAAGTTTGGCAACAATGACCAACCCACCAAAGAGCGTAAAGGCGATAAATTGGTAGGCGATTACTATGTAAAGTTTGACAAGGAATACAAAGCAGAACTGGAGCAAATCAAGGCCGAAATAGCCGTTAAACAGCCTTCTTTAACAGGAAAAGAACTGGAAAAATCAGCGGACCTCCAATCTAGCTTGCTCAACGAAGCCAAAGCACTTTTACAAAAGTGGGAAGCCGGCGACCCAGAAACCGTAGCCCTTTGGGAAAAGCTCAACAATTGGGTGTATGATGGTTTTGATGTTACCTACAAGCGATTAGGTGTAAGTTTCGATAAAATATATAAAGAATCTGACACCTACTTATTAGGCAAAGATATTATTGAGGAAGGTTTGCAGAATGGCGTTTTTTATAAGCGAGAAGATGAATCTGTATGGATCAATATGGAGCAAGAAGGTTTGGATGAGAAGTTGGTACTCCGCGCCGATGGAACTTCGGTGTATATTACCCAAGACATCGGTACTGCCGAATTGAAATTCAGTGATTTCCCTATGCAAAAATCTGTGTATGTGGTGGGCAATGAGCAAGACTATCACTTTACGGTCCTAAAAGTGATCATGCAGCGACTTGGCCGTGACTATGCAGATGGCATTTATCATTTATCTTATGGTATGGTGGACTTGCCAAGTGGTAAAATGAAATCTCGTGAAGGTACCGTGGTAGATGCAGATGATTTAATCGATGAAATGGAAGAAACGGCCCAAAACCGAACAGAAGAATTGGGCAAGATAGATGGTTTCTCTAAAGAAGAAGCGCAAAAGCTGTATCAGCAATTAGCCATGGGAGCGCTCAAATACTACTTATTAAAGGTAGACCCTAAAAAGCGTATGCTGTTCAACCCTGAAGAGTCGATTGACTTCCAAGGAAATACAGGGGTTTATATTCAGTACACCCATGCGAAAATCTGTGCTATTTTACGCAAAGCAGACAAAGACGGTATTGATTACAAAAATGCATCCTTAAAAGGTTTAAGCGATATGGCTAAAACTGAAGAAGAACTCATTTTCTTGCTCAACAAATATCCGGAAAAAATTTCGGAAGCTGCAGAAAGCTACTCACCCGCTACCATAGCCAACTATGCCTACGACTTAGCTAAGCTGTACAGTAAATTCTATGCAGAGTTGCCCATTTTTGTAGAACCCGATGCCAATAAGTTGGCCTTCAGGGTTGTACTTTCAGCGGCAGTGGCTTCAACCATCAAAAAAGCTTTAGGACTTTTAGGAATTGAGGCACCTGAAAGGATGTAGTGTTATAATGGTTAATGAGAGGTCAGCAATTTATATGGCACCTAGCCCATGAAATAATTCATGGGCTAGGTGCCATATAAATCCAAATTAAAATCTAAAACCTTAACGCCTTTGCAAGAAAATACCAAACACAAAGTATTGCCAAGCTGTTCTCTTGAAAAACTTCAACAGCATGAAATTCGGAAAGCTGAAAGATTTATCGGGTGTAGATTTTTCATTACCGCCTTTGGCAGAGGCTACCAAAAACCTGTTCCCGGAAAAAGTACAGCAAAAAAAGGATTGCCAAATACTCATTGGCTGCCCTTCTTGGTCTAGCAAAGATTGGATCGGTAAAATTTATCCGCAAGGCACCAAAAGCAAGGATTTTTTAAAACACTATGCCAAAAGTTTTGATAGCATAGAACTCAATACTACCTACTATCGCACACCCAAAGCAGAAACTTTACAAAATTGGAGCGAAAAGGTACCCAACAGTTTTCGATTTTGTCCTAAAATCTCGCAGCAAATCAGTCATTACCGCAGGCTTAATAATGTTCGCTTATTAATTGAAGAATTTTGTGCTGCCTTCGATTTACTCGGCGAAAAGCTCGGTCCTTTTTTCTTACAACTGCCTCCCAATTTCAGTACAAACGAAGCAAACAAACTAGAAGCATTTATTGATAAATTTCCTTTGGGATACCAATTAGCAGTAGAGTTTAGGCACGAAAGCTGGTTTACAGACCATTCTGCTTTTGACAATATGGCCAATTTACTGCAAGAAAAAGACATGATGACCTGCATTAGTGACGTGGCAGGCAGGCGCGACGTACTACATCAGAGACTCACCAATAAACAACTGATGTTGCGCTTTGTAGGCAATCATTTACATGAAACAGATTACACTAGAATAAATGATTGGGTCAAAATCATAGCTTATTTAGCAGAGCATGGTTTAGAAAGAGCTTATTTTTTTATACACCAACCTGAAGAGACAGAATGCCCTGAATTGGGAGTTTATTTGGTAAAACAACTCAAAGCCGTAGGACTATCAAATGTTAAGAACCTCTTGTACAAAACAGGAGGCGTGCAATCTACTCTATTTTAAATATTCGACGGAGTGCTCGGTGCGAAACACTTGGTACGAAGCTCTCGGTGCGAAGCACTCAAGAGCAACCTTCGGGCATCAATTGCATTATTCTAATATGAAAACATTTTAAATTACGCTCATAATTGCGTAGTTTAACTAAACTTTTTAATTCCGGACTATGGCCATAAAAATATTGGTATATAAATTCTACTTTTTAAGCTTGTTTCTCTTTTCCTCTCTAAGTGCGGTATCCCAAAAGCTGTTGGTACTTGATAATTACGGAAAAAAAAGAATCAAGCTAGAAGTCGGAGATGAAATCTATTTTAAGCAAGTAGACAACCCCAACAGATACAATGATTACATCATTGCTTTAAGAGACTCCTCTTTGGTAATTAGCACGCGTAATTTAGAGATGCAGTTAAAAGAATTTAATACTTTTTACTTCCCGAATAATGCAACTAGATTTTTGAGCATGGGAACGGGATTTATTGGTGGTGGTTTTTTATTTGCCGCTGCTGTAGAACCTCTGGTAAGTGAAAACTATTACGATCGAGGAGAGTCTGCTATAATCGGCGCCTCTTTTCTAGCTAGTTCGCTGATTTTTCAAGCCTTTAAGTGGAAAAAATTCAAGCTGAACAAAAAGAGAAGAATACGTATCATAGATACCACTTTTAGACAAAGACTATAAATAAAGCTCCGTTCCATGTAGTTTTTTTGCATGCAAAGTACTGAGTTTGCTCGACTGCATAATTGCCACCGCCTCAACGCCTTTTTGTAATGCCTGAAAGCAATTATGGATCTTGGGAAGCATACCACCGGCTATGGTACCATCTTTTTTTAACAGTTCATAAAGCTTAGCATCTATTTTTTCGATTAAAGAGGTTTCGTTATTCGAATCCTTGAGCACGCCGGCTTTTTCGAAGCAATATACTAATTGTACATTATAAAGTTTTGCCATAGCTATGCCCAGTTCAGCGGCGATTGTATCGGCATTGGTATTGAGTAATTGACCTTTTTTGTCATGCGTAATGGCACAAACAACTGGGGTGATTTTATTTTTAATCAGCATTTTAATAGCTGCATCGTTTAACTTTTTTACATCGCCCACAAAACCAAAGTCGATGTTTTTTACAGGTCTTTTTTCAGACTGAATAATATTTGCATCTGCCCCACTTAAACCGATGGCATTAATATTTAGGGCTTGGAGCGCAGCAACAATATTTTTATTGACCCAACCCGCATACATCATGGTCACAACTTTGAGTGTGGCCTCATCGGTAATGCGTCTGCCCTCGTGCATAACAGGTTTGATACCCATTTGCTCAGACAAAGCACTGGCCATTTTACCGCCTCCGTGCACTAAGATTTTGTTTCCCTTTAAATTGGAGAAATCTTTTAAGAAAGCATCTAAAGCAGCAGGGTTGTCTATTACATTGCCTCCAATTTTTATGATGTAAAGCTTGTCCATTTTTTTAAATTACAACCCTTAGCAAGGTTTTAAACCCTGTAAAGGGGTATAGTAAACAATCTAAAGACTTTCTAAAATATTTTCTAAAACAGCCTGTGCAGCAAAAGTACGGTTGGCGGCTTGCTCAATTACCAATGACTGCGGTGAATCGATGACCGCATCACTCACCACCACGTTTCTTCTCACGGGCAAACAATGCATAAAATAAGCTTGCTTGGTCAAGGCCATTTTCTCTTTGTTCACTTGCCAATCTTCTTCTACATCTAAAATTTCTCCATATCGCTCGTAAGAAGACCAGTTTTTGGCATAAATAAAATCGGCATCTTTAAAAGCCGCTTTTTGGTCCTTAACAATTTTGGCGCCTTTTGTAAACTCCTCATTCAAAGCATAGCCCTTAGGATGCGCAATGGTTAAATCATATCCTGCTGCCAATACCCACTCTGAAAAGGAATTGGCTACTGCT
>CAKZMZ010000262.1 GCA_937129345.1 uncultured Thalassovita sp.
ATTTGGAACGGACACATACCCGCCGCAGTAAATAAATTACTCTTTTACACCCAACAGTGGGAAAATAAAGATGCGGTTTCTTATGTATATGAGATTGATATAAAAGCTAGTAGAATAAGGGCAGAAGAAGACCTGATAGAAAAAACCTACCCCGCCGTGTTGGATATGACCTTTGAGAAGGTAGATGAGCGTAAGGCAGAAATCAATAAGTTGGACATACTTACAGAAGACCTTTTACTGCTGCTCGATCGATTGATACAGATCAAAGACGATGAAATTTCATTAGCGAGAGAGGCTTACTTGGGACTGATCGATAAGCTAGTTGTTCTTAGCATTATTTGTAGTTTTGTGCTGATTATTATCGGTATTTTGGCCACTTTAAAGTTTAAAGAGTTTTTGCTGGGGAGGGTAGATCTCTTGGTACGGAACCTGAAAGAAATCGCCAACGGCACCAAAGAAGGCGATCTAGAAGAAGTAAATGATGAATTTGCCGATATTTATGATACCGTAAACAAAATAGCCGGCGAAATCCACTTACTCAACAGCTTTTTGCGGGAGGCATCTGAAGGCAACTTTAACCTTAATTTTAAAGGTTTTAACCAATACGGCGAAGTTGGTGAGGCAGCTGATGCTTTACAATTAAAGCTTAGAAACTTTGCCAAGGAAACAGAAACACATAATTGGCTTACCGAAGGCATCAGTTATTTTGCTGAGATATTGAGAGAAAAAAGCGAGGATGTACAAGAACTTTCCCAAGAAGTAATCGTGCAATTGATCAAATACCTCGATGCTTCTCAAGGAGCGGTATACTTGCTCAAAGAAGACAAAGAAGGCAGTTACTTAGAACTTACCTCTAAATATGCCTATGAAAATATGCGGTACCAAGAAGGTAGGGTAAGACCTGGTGAGGGTTTGCTCGGCGAGGCATTCAAAGAAAAGCGTCAGGTGCATTTAGATGCCATTCCAAAAGGATATTTGCATATTTCTACTGGCTTGGGTGCCTCAGAACCCAATTCTCTGTTGATCATGCCGCTCATGGCCAACGGCGTAGCTAATGGTGTTATTGAAATCGCCTCATTCCATAAGTTTGAAGATTACCAAATAGAATTTGTAAAGAAAGTTTGCGAAAGCATGTCTTCTACCATTTTACATACAGAGTCTGCTCAAAAAACTAAGATGCTATTGCAGGAGGCCAACGCCAACGCAGAAATGATGCAGACGCAGGAAGAAGAGATGCGCCAAAATATGGAAGAGCTTTTGGCCACCCAAGAAGAGTTGGGCAGGCAAAAGCAAGAAAACGAAGCCTATATGAATACCCTTAAGCAAAATCTAACTTTCGAGTTTGATGCTCAAGGAAATATTCTTGAAGTAAGTTATTCTTTAGCGGAGGTACTCCACGTTTCGCCTAGCGAAATGGTTAACAAGCCAGTTAATTTGGTATTTAAAGGCTTAAATGTAGAGGAAATTCAGGAACAGTTGGCTATTAAGAGAATGCACGTGCAGCATATAGATTATCCTGTGCCGAACAAGCAAGAAGTACCGCTAAAAATAAATTTTATACCTGTATTTGAGAAAGAAGGCGAACTGAGGTCTATTTTGGCTTTCTGCGTTGATATTTCTCAAGAAGTGAGCGATTTAAAAAAGGCAATTTCTTCTCAGTACAAAATTAAAGAGGAGAAAAAGATTTTAGCAGCCAAATTAGAAGACCGCATAGAGAAAATTCTTAAGCGCAGCCAGCATAATGAAGACTTGCTCTTAGAAAAAATAAGAAAGCTAGAAGGGAAATAAAAAAGCGACTTGCACTATGGAGTACAAGCCGCTATTGATTAGATTAAATTGAACTAAGCTGTTTGTGTGATTTCTTTCTTGTTCTTACTTTTTACGTAGAAAAGTAGTCCTGTAAATGCTACTATAAGAATGCCCGGTAACAGCATAATGTTGGTCAAAGCTGCTTGACCTGCGGCCAATTCAGCAGCTTCTCCTGTTAAACCTGATGCTAAGGCTTCTGCACGAGAACTGTCGATCCAGCCACCAATGATCGGTTGGAAAACTGAAGTAGCGAACATACCGGCTCCTCCCATAATTGACATACCAAAAGCGCCAGATTTAGGAATGTACTCCGCAATGAAACCAATCATAGTTGGCCAGAAGTAACAAACACCAATGGCAAATACGATGGCCGCAACGTAGGTCATTCCACCTTGGGCTATACTCAAAAGGTACAAACCTATAAGCGAAATAACAGATGATGACAACAATAAGCCTGTCGGGTTTAATCGATGTACGATAGGCCCTGCAAAGAACCTACCTACAGCCATGAGTCCAGTTACCAACGCTAAGATAATGAGTGGCTCAGCACCTGCATTTCCCAATAATCTTTCTACCCATTGGGTAGTTCCTAACTCAGTGGTGGCTGTTAAGAACATGCAAGCGATCATAAAAAGATATAGCGGGCTTAACATAGCCTTTAAGTTGGTAGCAGAAGAGGTAGAAATATCGCTTATGTGATCCGGGAATTTTTGACCATAGAACATAAAGCCATATATAAAAGTAGGAACCAACATAGTAGATATTTGAGCTTGCCAGCTCATATCTGCCATAACCTGTGAGATCAAACTACCTATAACTATACCACCAGGAAACCATACGTGGAAACGATTGAGCATAGTTGTTTTCTTATCGGGGAACATATCTGCGATAAGCGGGTTGAACGCGGCCTCTACCATACCATTGGCAAAACCCACAAAAAAAGTTGAGATAAACAATCCCCAAAAGCCTTGCGAGGCCATAGTAAGTCCTAGACCTATAATGTGGCTAAAAAAGGCAATAAAGCCTAATTTCTTTGGTCCTAAGCTGTTGTAAAGAGGGCCACCGATGATCATAGCAATGGGGAAACCCAAAAAGGCCATAGAGGTAATGTAGCCTAACTCTGTATCAGAGAGATTGAATTCTACACCTAATTTTGTAAGAATTCCTGCTCTAATAGCAAACGTCATTGATGTAACAATCAGGGCAATACAGCTTCCCCAAAACAATCGCTTACGATTAACATTCATTTCCATAGTAGAATTTTTTCATTTACAATGATTACATAATAGATAAATGTAAATATTATCATTTTAAATATAAAAATATTTATTGCTAATTGTACTCATTTAAGATTTATTATATCTAAAAAGTTATCCTCATAATTCATCCCTGTTTAAGGCAAATTCAGTGGTTTTGGTGACTGTTTTTACAAAAAATCTTTTAGTTTTAATTTCAAGAATTTTTTCAGATGCTATTGAGCAATTCCTTAAGTTTTAGGCTAAGTATCTGTCAACTGTTTTTTAAACTGCTTAAATCTTACAAAACCTAAAAAGTTAAATATGAAAAGAAAATTAAGAATGGGCATGGTCGGCGGCGGCCTTGGTGCTTTTATTGGCAGCATCCACCGTATGGCAGCCACCATGGATGGACAGGTTGAATTGGTCTGCGGCGCATTCAGCAGCACTTCAGAAAAATCAAAGGCCTCCGGTGAGGCGCTTTATCTTCCACCTGATAGAGTATATGATAACTTTGAGGAAATGATCATTAAGGAAAAGGCCTTGCCTGAGGGGGAGAGAATGGATTTTGTTTCTGTGGTAACGCCTAACTTTATGCACCACGCTCCAACCAAAATGGCTTTAGAAAATGGTTTCCCTGTAGTTTGTGATAAGCCATTGGCCTACACCTTGGAGGAAGCACAAGAAATACGCGATTTGGTGCATAGCTCAGGTTTGCCGTTCTGCATCACTTATAACTATACCGGTTACCCCATGGTAAAACAGGCCCGCGATATGATCAAAGAGGGCAAAATCGGGAAAATAAGGAAAGTAATCGTGGAGTATCCGCAAGGCTGGTTAAATGACAGGTTAGAGGATACTGGGCAGAAACAGGCATCTTGGCGTACCGATCCGACCAAAGCGGGTATTGCCAATTGCATGGGCGATATAGGTACACACGCGGCCAACTTAGCAGAATACGTAACAGGCTTAGAAATTACTGAGATGTGTGCTGATCTGACCAGTTTTGTGGGCGGAAGAGAATTGGAAGATGATGGTAACACACTCTTGCATTTTAACAATGGCGCCAAAGGTATTTTGCACGCTAGCCAAATAAGTGTTGGTGAAGAAAATAACCTACATCTTAGAGTTTATGGCGAGACAGGAGGCCTGACTTGGGATCAGCTAGAACCCAACACTTTAACCTATAAAACACCTGATACAGTAAGCCTGCTTAGAACGGCAGTAGGCCCTATTTCAGGTAGTGCCAGTTTGCATACCCGTACACCTGCGGGCCACCCTGAGGGTTATATTGAAGCTTTTGCCAACGTTTATCTCAACTTTTTAAATACCCTAAGGTCTTACCTAGCAGGAGAGGAACCAGATGAGAGATTCTTGGATTTTCCATCGGTAGATGAAGGCGTGAGAGGTATGGCCTTTATCAAAACTGTAGTAGCTGCGGGGAAATCAGATCAGAAGTGGTATCCTTATGAGAAGTATTGATTTAAAATGCCGTCATAAGCAGCCTTGGCGAAGGAATCTGTCCACTATTAGGCATCAGACTGCTTCGCTTTGCTCGCAGTGACGCGGTCAGCGTGACGATATGTAAAAAACATTTTTCCAATTATTAAAATCTTAACTGTCCAGTATGAAAACCATAAAAGGACCAGGTATTTTTTTAGCACAATTCATGGGTGATGAAGCCCCATTCAATTCGCTCGATAGTATTTGTAAATGGGCAGCCAGTCTAGGCTACAAAGGCGTACAAATACCCTCTTGGGACGGTAGGGCCATAGACCTTAAAAAAGCGGCAGAAAGCAAAGACTACTGTGATGAAGTGCAAGGCATTGTAAAATCACATGGCTTAGAGATTACCGAACTCTCTACCCACTTGCAAGGGCAATTGGTAGCCGTGCATCCTGCCTATAATGAAATGTTTGATGGCTTTGCCCCTAAAGAAGTACACGGCAACCCAAAAGCTAGAACCGAATGGGCAGTACAGCAATTGAAATATGCCGCAAAA